>JBKKDH010000465.1:0-5591 GCA_046708445.1 Arthrobacter sp. | reverse complement strand
CCTGGTCAGCTTCACTCCGGGGGCCGGTGCGATCAACACCATGAGCAACTCCCTGACGTCCGGATTCCGCCGGTCCATCTGGGGGATCCTGGGCCAGCAGGCAGCCCTGGTCATCCATGTGATGATTGTGGCCCTCGGGGTGGGCGTCCTCGTGGCCAGTTCCCCGATCGCCTTCAACGTGATCCGCTACGCCGGAGCCGCCTACCTGGTCTACCTGGGCATCCGCCAGTTCCTGAGCAAGCCGCAACCCGACCAGGAGGCGGCCGAGTCCCTCCGGAACGAGCCCGCCTGGTCCATGTTCCGGCGCGGGCTGTGGGTGAACCTGTTGAACCCCAAGGCCATCGTCTTTTTCCTCGCATTTATGCCGCAGTTCATCCGTCCCGAACAGCCGCTGCTCCCGCAGTATCTTGTGCTGACGGCCACCGTGGTAGCAATCGACATCCTGGTCATGTGGTTCTTCTTCGCCACTGCAGCCAAGTCGTTCCAGCGGTTTACCCACACCACCAGCGGGCAGCAGATCCTCAACCGGATTTTCGGCGTCCTGTTCGTGGCGGTCGGCATTCTCCTCGCCCTGATCCACTGACCAGGCTATCGATTGGGTCCGACGAGAACACCCCTCAACCGTAATGTGACGGGTTATGCAAGTCTCTTTACGAATCGGTGAAACATCCCGAAAACCCGCTAGCCAAGAGCGTCAGCATCCCGCATGCTTAGCACCATGAACTCATCGTCGAGCCCATACCGGATCATTGCCGTCTGCACCGGGAACATCTGCCGGTCCCCCATGGCCGAGCTGATGCTGGCCGCGGCGCTTGAAGCGTCCGGGCTTGACGGGGCGGTGACGGTGGACTCCGCCGGGACCACCGGCTACGAGGCAGGGCGCCCCATCGATCCGAGGGCGGCCCGACGGCTCGCAGCCACGAAACTGACCTCCGACCGGCACATTGCCCGCGAGTGGCAGGCCGGCTGGTTCGGCGAGCGGGACCTGATCCTCGCCCTGGACATCGACCACTACGCCTGGCTGCGCGAAAATGCTCCGGACCAGGAGTCCATGGACAAGGTGCGCATGCTGCGCAGCTTTGATCCGAAAGTCGCCAGCAAGGACCTGCTGGACCAGGGCATCGAGGACCCCTGGTACGGCGGCCAGGCTGACTTCGACGTCGTGTGGCACCAGATCCAGACCGCCCTGCCGGGGATCATTGAGCACGTCCGGTCCGTCATCGGGAGCCGTGACCAGAACAGGCAGCAGGAGCAGCAGGTACGCTCTATTTCATGACCCCTGCACCTGTGATCATCGCCGTCGACGGGCGATCCGGCGCAGGGAAAACCACACTTGCCATCGAACTGGCCGCGCGGCTCCGGAACCACCACAAGGTCTCGCTCTTCCACCTGGAGGACATCTACCCCGGCTGGAACGGCCTCGCCGCTGGCATCGAGCGCTACGTCTCCACGGTCCTCACCCCCCTGAGCCGTGGCGACCGTGCCACCTGGACCAGCTGGGACTGGGAAAAACACTACGACGGCGACACCCGGGTCACGCTGCCCGCCGAGATCGTGATCATCGAGGGAGTGGGCGCCGCGGCAGCCGAGGCCCGGCCCCTGCTGGGCGCCGTCATCTGGGCCGACTCGCCGGACGACGTCCGCCGGACCCGGGCGCTGGACCGTGACGGCGGAACCTACGAGCCGTTCTGGGACCAATGGGCCGCCCAGGAGGACGCCTGGCTGGCCGGCGACGACGTGCCGGGCCAGGCGGACATCCGCGTGCTGAACGAGGCGGACGGCGTTGCGCCCGCGGATGTCCTGCAGCTCCTGTCCTACCTCCCCTCGCTGGCCACCGCACTGGTCCCCGAACTGTCCGCCCGGCGCGGCCTCAAGCTCCGCGCCGAACGGCTCGATTGCCGCCCGGACGCGGCCGCACTCTTCGCTGATCTGTACGGAAGCTCGCGCAACGCCGTGTGGCTGGACTCCTCCAACGCCCCTTCCATCCCACCGGTTGGGCAGTCCCCCGCAGCGGAGCGCAGCCGCTTCAGCATCCTGGCAGACGACGGCGGCGTGTTCGGCCAGACTGTCACGCACCGGTCAGGCGAGAGCCTCATCGCCGCCGGCAGCGCCACCGCACGTGTGCCGGGCCCGTTCTTCCGCTGGCTGGACACTGTCTGGGGCAGGCGGGCGGTCCGCACCCCGGACGGCTACCCGGGTGACTTTGCCCTCGGCTGGGTGGGCTGCCTGGGCTACGAACTCAAGCGTGAGACCGGCGGGACTGATGTTGCCGCGCCGACCCCGGACGCCGCCCTGATCTTCGCCGGCAGGGCCGTGGTCCTGGACCACGCCGAGGGCACAGCCTGGCTGCTCGCCCTCGAGTCCACGGACGCAGACAGCTGGCTGGCATCGGCACGCGCCGCCGTGGCGACGGCAACCCCAGAAGCAGCAGTGCCGGAAGCAGCCCCGGACCTGGGCGGGACGACGGACCAGGCCAGCGGCAGCAACGACGTCGTACGTCCGCCGGTGTTCAGCAGCCGCGACACCGAGCTGGACTACAAACACAAAATCGCGGCCGCCCAGCACGAAATCGGGGACGGAAATTCCTACGAGGTCTGCCTCACCACCACGCTCATCGCGCGGGTGCCTGCTGCTGAGGCCGCGCCATGGAGCGCGTATCTGGCCCTGCGCCGGAGGAACCCCGCACCGTTCGCCAGCTACCTGCGGTTCGACGGGCTGACCGTGGCCAGCACATCGCCGGAAAGGTTCCTGAAGATAGCGTCCGACGGCGGCATGCGGGCCGAGCCGATCAAAGGCACCCGCCGCCGTGCATCAGATCCCGCGAAGGACGCCCAGCTGCGCCGCGACCTGGAGACCTCACTCAAGGACCGGGCGGAGAACATCATGATCGTGGACCTGCTGCGGAACGACCTCAGCCACTTCGCGGAACCCGGGTCTGTCACGGTCAGCCGGCTGTGCGCTATCGAAAGCTACGCCACCGTGCACCAGATGGTCAGCACCATCGACGCGCAACTGCTGCCCGGATCGCCGCGGGCCGAGGCGGTGGCGGCGTGTTTCCCGGCGGGGTCGATGACCGGTGCGCCCAAGATCAGCACCATGGCCATCCTGGACCGGTTGGAGCAGGGGCCTCGGGGCCTGTACTCCGGCGCCATCGGCTACTTTTCGCTCAACGGCGCCACGGACCTGGCCGTTGCCATCCGCACCCTGGTCATCGATTCCGGCCAGGGCGGCGGGGACGGGGCGACAGCGGAACTCACTCTCGGCGTCGGCGGCGCCATCACCTCGGACTCCGTTCCGGACGAGGAGTACGACGAGATCCGGGTCAAGGCCTTCGGCGTGCTGTCCGCGCTGGGCGCCGTTTTTCCGGAAGGCTAGCGGCGCCTACTGCACCGTTGCGGTCAGCCTGGCGACATTGTCGATGTAGCGGGCGGCGATCGGCCGGTTCAGCCAGTCCTCGAGCTGGAGCCCATGGGAGATGTCACGGTAGGTGTCCTCTACCGCTCGCATCTCTTTGACGATCTCCGCGCCCAGGAGCATCACGGACACTTCCATGTTCAGCGAGAACGAGCGCATATCCATGTTGCTCGAGCCCAGGACCGCCACCTCGTCGTCGATGGTGAAGTGCTTGGCGTGCAGCACAAAGGGAGCCTTGTAGAGGTAGATCTTCACCCCGGCCTCCAGCAGCGCCTCGTAGTAGGACTGCTGCGCGTGATGGACCAGGAACTGGTCGCCCTTCTTGGAGACGAACAGTTCCACGTCCACGCCCCGCTGCGCCGCCGTCGTGATGGCATAAAGCAGCGAATCGTCGGGCACAAAGTAGGGGCTGCAAATGGAGATCCGGTGCTGGGCGGAGTAGATGAGCGTGGTGAAGAGGCGAAGGTTGTTTTCGGTGATGAACCCCGGGCCGCTGGGAACCACCTGTGCTGTGACTTTGCCGGGTGCCGGGTTGGCGGGGAGCTGCAGCTGATGCTCCAGCGACTCGTCGGTCTCGCTGAGCCAGTCCGTGGCAAAGACGACGTTGAGCGTGGTGACGATCGGACCGCGCAGGCAGGCCATCAGCTCCACCCATTCCCGGCCCGCCTTGCGGTGCTTGGGGTTGTTGTAGGAGGGCTCGATCAGGTTCTGCGAACCCGTAAAAGCGAGTTCGCCGTCAATCACCATGATCTTGCGGTGGTTGCGCAGGTCCGGGCGGCGCCATTGGCCGTGGATAGGCAGCAGCGGGAGCATGCGCTTCCACTGGATTTTTCCCGCCCGGAGCCGCTTGAGCAGGTCGCGGTAGCCCTTGACCCGCAGGGTTCCGATGTGGTCAAACAGGATCCGGACCTCAACGCCCCGCTCAGCAGCTTCTTCCATCGCGGTGAGCAGGTCATTGGTGATGTGGTCCGTGCTCATGATGTAGAACTCGGCGTTGACGAAGTTTTTGGCTTTGCGCACCGCCTCGGTCATGGCCAGGATTGAGTCCGGATAGCCGGGAATGAGGTCCACCGAGTTGCCGTCCACCATGGGAAGGGAGCCCAGCCTGCGGTTCAGCTCCCCGGCGGAGGTGACCCATTCCGGCCCCTGGTATTGACTTTCGACGTCGGCGAGCGCCGAGATGCCCGAACGCACCCTGGCGTTGACGGTCTCCTGCTGCTGGCGGCGGCGGCTGGAGAGCCTGAAATTGCCGAACAGCAGGAACAGGACCAGGCCCACGAACGGGACAAAGAAGATGACAAGCAGCCAGGCCATGGCGGTGGTGGGGCGCCGGTTGCCGGGGATGACGCCCAGGGCTGCCACGCGGATCACCAGGTCGGCGGCGGCCAGCAGCAGGGTAAGCCAGCCCGGCACCGTGCCGGCAAGCGAAAACGGCCACAACACTTCAAAACCCCCGGACTCTGTGCGCCCTCCCGACGGGTTCCGGCCAGGGCGATGACCACAGCTTAGCCGCGGGCGGCCGGACTAAGCTGGAGCCATGACTTCTCCTGCTTCCGTGGTGCTCGTTTTCCTGGATTCCGCGTTCCCGGCCGGCCGGCTGGCCGATGCCTCACAACCCCAGCTGATGGTCACTGACCAGGGGGCCACGCGCGGTGACGGTGTTTTTGAGACCATGCTGGCCGTGGGCGGAGCCGTGCGGAAGCTTCAGGCGCATTTGGACCGGCTGGAGGGTTCGGCGGAGGCGCTGGACCTGGTGATTCCGGACCAGGACCAGTGGCGTGCGGCCATCGGGACAGGCGTGGAAGAACACCGGGCTCACCATCCCGCACGCTACTCCGGGGAGGACGAACTCGTGGTGAAGCTGGTGGTGACCCGCGGAGCGGAGGGCGCCGCCACGCCCACGTGCTGGGTCCAGGTCTCCCCCGTTGGCGCTGCCAGCCGCCGCCAGCGCGAGACCGGCATCGACGTCATCCTGCTGGAGCGCGGCTATGACAGCGACGTGGCCGAGAGGGCCCCCTGGCTGCTGATGGGCGCCAAGACCCTGTCCTACGCGGTCAACATGGCGGCGCTGCGGCACGCCCACAAACTGGGCGCTGATGACGTCATCTTCACCTCCTCCGACGGCCGCGTCCTGGAGGGTCCCACCTCCACCGTGCTGCTCGCGCACCTGGAAACGT
>JBKKDH010000464.1:0-2647 GCA_046708445.1 Arthrobacter sp. | reverse complement strand
AGCTAATACGCCCAAATCCAGGTTTTGAGCGTATTAGCTGCCAGTTCGCGCTTCCCTTAACGTGGGTAAGTTGTGCACAACTCAGTTGTGCACTATCGTTTAGGTTATGACTGAAGCTCCCCGCCTTGACCGCCAGGTGTGCTTTGCCCTGTACTCAGCCTCGCGTGCGGCGACCGCGGTCTACCGGCCCATGCTTGAAGACCTCGGACTGACCTACCCGCAGTATCTGGCGATGCTGGTCCTGTGGGAATCCGAGCCGAAGGGCGTCAAGGAACTGGGGGAGGAGCTAGGCCTGGACTCCGGCACCCTGTCTCCATTGCTCAAGCGCCTCGAAGCGCTGGGCTTCGTGGAGCGGCGCCGGTCCGCCGAAGACGAACGCCGCGTGGCCATCCACCTGACCCCGGCCGGGCGGGCCCTCAGCAGCAAGACCAGCGGGATTCCCCAGCACCTTGCCGATGCTGCCGGACTTTCAGCCCAGGAACTCGAACAGCTCCGCACCACTCTGGGCAGGCTTACAGAAGCACTCCACCGCTCGCACTGACCACCCACATTTTTCCGGTATCCACATCCAACAGGACGGACTACACATGAAGACTCTCTACACTGCCGAAGCCCTGGCTTCCGGCGAAGGCCGCGACGGCAACGCACGCACCAAGGATGGGAAGCTCGATGTCAGCCTGGCCAGCCCCGTGGAGCTGGGCGGCGACGGCCACGGTACCAACCCGGAGCAGCTTTTCGCCGCCGGCTACGCGGCCTGCTTCCACTCGGCACTCCGCCTGGTAGGACGCAAGGAGCGTGCCGACCTCACCGACTCAGCGGTTGCGGCCAAGATCCACTTCGGTGCCCTGGACGACGGCGTGGGCTACGGGCTCGCGGCTGAACTTGAAATTGCCGTCCCGGCCCTGGACCTCGCCACGGCGGAAAGCCTCGTGGCCAAAGCGCACCAGATCTGCCCCTATTCCAACGCCACCCGCGGAAACATGACCGTGGACATCAAGATCCTGGAGTTCGCAGCGTGAGCACCTTGACGGCACTGCCCACATCCACCCATGAAATCCGCCTGGCGTCGCGTCCCACAGGACGCCCCGTCCCGGAGAACTTCCGCTTGGCCGAGGCGCCGCTGCCGGAGCTCCAGGACGGACAGATCCTCGTCCGGAACCTCTACATCTCCGTGGACCCGTACATGCGCGGACGCATGAACGACGTCAAATCGTACTCGGCACCTTTCGCGCTAAATGCAGCGCTCGACGGCGGGGCGATCGGCGAGGTCATCGCGTCCAGGGCCGAGGGGCGGAAGGTGGGTGACGCCGTTGTCCATCAGCTGGGTTGGCGCGAATACGCGGTCCTGAACGCCGACGCAACGTCCGCTGCCCGCACGGACCTCGCGCCGGCGTCGGCATTCCTCGGCGCGCTGGGCATGACCGGCCTGACGGCGTATGCCGGCTTACTCAAGGTGGCGGAGTTCAAGGCCGGGGACGCCGTGTTCGTCTCCGGTGCTGCGGGCGCGGTGGGCTCGCTCGTGGGACAGATCGCCAAGGCGATGGGCGCTTCCCGGGTGATCGGCAGTGCCGGAACCCCTGAAAAGGTGGCGCGGCTCCTGGAACTCGGCTTCGACGCCGCGTTCAACTACCACGACGGGCCCGTGGGGGAGCAGCTTGAAAAGGCCGCAGGACCCGCAGGAATTGACGTGTACTTCGACAACGTGGGCGGCGAGCACCTGGAAGCGGCACTGGCGGTCCTGAATGTCGGCGGCCGCGTGGCCATGTGCGGCGCCATCGCGCAATACAACTCCACCGAACCCACCCCGGCTCCGCGCAACCTCATGCTCGCCATCGGAAAGCAGCTCACCCTGCGCGGGTTCCTGGTGGGCGGACAGCGCCGGCACAGCGCAGAGTTCTTCGAGAAGATGGCGGCGTGGCTGGCGGACGGGTCAGTCCAGTACGACGAGACGGTGGTGAACGGCCTGGAGAACGCCCCGCAGGCCTTCATAGACCTCCTCGACGGCGCCAACACCGGCAAGATGCTGGTCCGCCTCTAAGCACGTCCCCCTAGAAGAGACAGCGCGAACGAACACTTGTGGCCCCCTTTTCGCCGGGCCCCAAGTGTTCGTTCGCGCTTAACACGCAGGCTTCGGGGCCGCCTGGCCGTCGTTCCTACTGGTTGGTAACAAAATCTCAACAATCTTCAGAATCCGGCTCCAATGTGGTAGCGGATGTGTCGCAGCCCACTAATGTTGGGTCTATCAGAGTGCTTCGGCGCAGTGCTGCGGACCGTCAGTGAAAACAGAATTTCAGGGTTGAAACAGACACTCATTGATTTCACGTCGTAGCGCATCTCTCATCCTGGAGGAATCTTGAAGACAAGCAGTCTTCCTCATCTGGGTGGTGGGCGGTGCCCGGACGCCCAGCATTTCGTTGGCAGGGCTCATCGCCGGTTCGGTCACCCTGGTGTTCGGCTCACTGTCCGGCGTGCTGTGCGAGCGGGTCGGCGTAGTCAACATCGCCATCGAAGGCCAGCTCCTCGTCGGCGTGGTCCTCAACGTCCTGGTTTCCGGCGTCACCGGCTTCCTCTTCAGCACCGTGATGCAGGAGAACAAGGCCAGGTTCAACTCACCGCCCGGCCTGGACATCGTGGAAATCCCCGTCCT
>JBKKDH010000463.1:0-3871 GCA_046708445.1 Arthrobacter sp. | reverse complement strand
GGGTTCCCGCAGCCGGACAAAACCAGCACGACTGCTGCTGCCGCAAGTCCGAGCGCACTGCCAGTTCTGGTGTTTGCTTTCATGGGTGAACCTTTCATGGAAACTGCCGGTGGGGTGCCTTTGTTGTGCAGCATCGGGTCAGGGGTGTTCGATCCAGCAGGCGAGGATGGTAGTGGAGAGCTGGTAGGCAAGGGCGTTCCTGGTGATGTTTTCCGGTGCGAGGGTGGCTGTCAGGTTGGTGGCGTCCACGTGCAGGACGAAGCTGTCTTTTTGGAAGACCGCTGATCCGTCTGCGGTTTCGTAGGCCGGGAAGCCCAGGTTCGCGAGGCCGTCGATGGGCTTGGCATCTTCCGCGAGGGCCTGCATAGCGTCGAAGTATTTGCGTGCGGTGGGCTGGTCTGTGGCTTCCTGGACGGAGATGACCAGCGCTCCTTCAGCCAGGTGGTAGGTGCAGGTGAAGGTGCTGTTGGCCCAGGTATTAATCGTGTGCGGGTCCGAGCCTAGATCCAGGATGGACCGCAGCCTCTCCTTGGGCTGGTCCCCGCAGACCATCAGGGCAGCGGCGCTGGGCGCATTCGCCGTTGTGCCCCGAGACGGCGAGCCCTGGCCGTGATGCCCGCCGCCGTGGCTTGCTTCAGCTGACGTGGCTGGCGGGGCCGCGGTCGAAACGTCTGGCGCTGTGGTGACGGATCCGGCTGCTGTTGCGCAGCCGGAAAGCAGCAGGGCGGCCATGCCCAGGGTGGCCAGCAAGGGCTTGTGCTGTTTCATGGCTCTTCCAATTCTGGCCGCTCCCTTTTTGGATGTGCGCGGCCGGTTGTCAGGCTTTGAGTTTGGCGTAGATGACGTAGTTGTCGTCGAAGAGTCCGGTGGCGGGGTCGTAGCCGTCGCAGGTGATCAGGCGGAGTTCAGCCCCTGGGGTGTTGCCGTAGACCTCGAGGGTGGGGAACTCGTTTTTGGGGTACAGGGCGCCTCGGTCAACGATGAACACCGCAGTGGTGCCGTCGGTCCGCGAAACGTTGATCTCGGCGCCGGGGGTGAGTTTGCGCAGGTCGGCGAAGACGCCCGTGTGCCCTCCGAGGGCGTTGACGTGACCCAGCATCACTGAGGGGCCGCGTTCACCGGCGGTGGGGGAGCCGCTGTACCAGCCCGCGGGGGCTCCGTTGCCGGTGTCCTGTGGGACTTTCAGGGAGCCGTTGTCCTCCAGTCCCAGGTGGATAAGGTCTGTGCGGACCCCAATTAAGGGAATGCTCAGGGTGACCGGCGCCGAAGAGGCCAGTACCGCCGGAAACTGCGCTGCGGGCAGGGCCTCGGCGGCAGCAGGCGGCGGTGCGGGTTCGGTCGGGGACGTGAGCGCGGGGGGAGCCACGGATGAGGCGGAGGCGGAAGGTGCCGTTGCGGCGTCGGGAGTGGTGGCGGGTCCGGCGGCGCAGCCGGCCAGGGTCAGCATGAGCAGAATCCCGGCCGCAGTGGGGGCCCCGAGACCTCCGCGGCGGCCGGGATTCTTGGTTGTCACAGTATTGATCCGTTCGGCTTTGGCTTAGGCTGCTGCGTTGCGTCGGCGGACGGCGTAGGCGCCCCCGGCGAGGGCGACCAGGGCCAGGCCGGAACCGATGGCAAGGGCTCCGGTGTCAGTGCCGGTTTCGGTGGCGATGCCGGTCGCTGCACCGCCGGCAGGCATCTTCATCTGTCCGGCAGTCAACGTCCCGCACAGTGCAGGGGAGGTGGCGGCAAGGGGAAGCGTGGGGGCGAGGTCGCTCTTTGCGGCCTGGCCTGCTGCGCTGAGGGTGGCGGGGTCAAGGCCGTGAACAACGACAACTGCGGTGCCTGCTTCCAGTGCGGCCTTGGTTTCAGCATTCAGTTCGAACGTGCGGTCCACCGTGTAGGAAGCACCCTGTCCGCCGACCTTGAGGTCAAGGCCCGCTGCGGGGCTGGTGTCGCCGCTGGTGGACAGGGTGGTGACGATGCCGCCGTAGGACGGTGCGCCTTCGGTGGTGGAGATGACCTTGTCGCCGTCCTTATCTGCCGAGGGGTCCGGGCAGACGCCCTTGGCGCCGCCGTGGATGTGCTGCACGTGCGGGTACGGGGCGTCCATGAAGGTCGCGGGCATGCCGGAAACTTTCAGGACGACGTGAGCCTGGTTGCCGGTGACATCAAGGGTGATCGTGCCCGAGCCGGCGCTGCCGTTGAGCTGCTTCAGGGTGGACTGGTACGACCCGTCGGCGGCCATTGCGGGGGAGCCGGACAGGGCCAGTGCGGCCAAGGCCAGGGTGGGGACTGCCATAAAGCGAAGTGTCTTATTCATTGGAAAAATCTCCTCATACACGCGCGTGTGATGTTGGCGCCCCCGGGAGGGGACATACAGTACTTCGCAACAACTCCCGGAAAGGATGGGAACGAAAGTGGCCGGGTTCACATATTTTTGGGCAGGCTACCGCCGGGAGGTCCCCCGTGTGTTTCAGCAGGCCCGTGATCTGGCTGGATTAAGCCGCCGAAGCGCCGCGGCGTCTGCCCCGCGCAGCTGTCCCTGACCCGGTACGGGTTTTCTGCAGCAGGGCGTACCCGGCCATCGCCATCGCCCCCGCGACAGCTTCAGCGATAGCCGTTATGGTCTTGGCGGTGTACCAGACGGGTTCGTACATTGAGGGCAGCGGCCCGATAGCGGGTACCTGGACATACCGGTAGAGGATGACCGCGGCCAGGGAGGACAAAGCCACCGCAGCGGCGGCAGCGAAAGCGGTCCGGGATCCTTTGAGTAGCACGAACACCGCTGCCAGGGCCGCGGCTCCGGCCTGGGCCAGAAACAGGGTGCCCTGCCCGATGCCGCCCGGGGCGGCCTGCTGGTAGCCGGGGGCGAGCTGGACATGGATCACGGCGCTGACCACCAGGGCCGCCGCGACAGCGACGCGAAGCACCCAAAGAGAACGCGCAGGCCGGTTCAGTTCCTGGCGGTTCATTTTACGACCAGCGTCCCGGTCATCTGCGGGTGGAAGGTACAAATGATTCCGTACTCACCGGGGGCATCCGGTGCCTGGAAAATCACCGTTGCCCCGCCCGGGACCTCAATGTCGAACCCGCCCTTGTCCTTGGAAGTGAGGGTGTGCGGGGCGCTGTCCGCGTTCGTCACCGTCAGCATCGAACCCGGCTTCACCGGCGCCGGAATCTCATACTTGAAATCCTTGATGGTGATGACCGCTTCAGCTGTCTGGGCTGATCCTTCAGTTGACTGGGCGGCGGAACTAGCCGCGGCAGGGGCGGAGGAGTCGCCGCTTTGGGCTGCGCATCCGGAGATGCCAGCCAGCGACACGGCCGCGGCTACAAACCACATACGGGTAACGATTTTCATGACAATCCCCTTCAAGGGATGTGTCCTCCACCCGCCGGACGGCGCGCCCATCAGGAAACAACCCCACACACGCTATTCGTCACCCCCGCCCTCACGGACTGCCCGGCCTGGACTGGCGGAATAACCACCCCAATTGGCCTAATGATGCCCCCAGGAAGGTCTCCGATTTGAAGGACAGCCTGCTGACGGTCTGTGTAGGCTGGCACCTGCTGGAGCAGTTTGACCTGAACGACGTCACCCTGGTCGGGTTTTCCATGGGCGGCGGCGAAGTCGCCCGCTACTTCAGCCTTTACGGCACGGAACGGCTGCGCAGCGTGGTCTTCGCCTCCGCGGTCCCGCCGTACATGATGCAGGGTGACGACAACCCTGAAGGTCCCCTGACCAAGCAGGCGGCCGCGAAGATGGCCGCTCACCTGACCAAGGACGAGGACGAGTTCTACGACGGATTCACCCGTGAGTTCTTCTCCGTCAACGGAGAACTCAAAGTCAGCGAACAACAGCGCCAGGACGCCGTCGCCCTGTGCAAGC
>JBKKDH010000462.1:0-5386 GCA_046708445.1 Arthrobacter sp. | reverse complement strand
TGGCCTATCGCCGGACCAACCAGGAGGGCCTGCACGTGCGCGGCTACAAGGAGGAGGGGACCACCACCACGCCGTTCGACATGGCCATGCTCAACGGGATCGACCGCTTCCAGCTGGCCATCGACGCCATTGACCGCGTGCCCGGCCTGGCGGAGAAGCACTCGCTGCTGCGGCAGACGCTCCAAGACCAGCGGATCGGGGCGCGGGACCATACCCGCACCCACGGCGAGGACCCGGAGGAGATCCGGAACTGGACGCTGGGCCGGGCGTAGCTAAATGTCTATCAGATCGGCGAGTCGGCCGGACGGAACGTGGATCCAACCCTCGGATAAGGCTGCGGCGGCATGGGTTCCTGGCGGCCCGAGGGTCTGCTTCAGGCTGACTGCGCGGGCGGTCAATGAGGCGATCACCGCGTCAAAGAGGTCGTCGGATGCGGCAAGCCGACCCTCGTGGCCAGCCAGGTCCAGCCAGGGCGCGGCCTCGGCCAGTTGGTCCAGGACCACGCCCAGCCGTTCAGCCTCGGGAGCACTCCTTCCCTTGTAACCACGCGCCAACAGGCCCCAGACCTTCAGGGAAGCAGCAGGGTAGACCTCCGCCAGGCGGCCGGACCCATCCCTGGGCTGGGGCCCGTATCCAGCGGCGATCTTGGCCTGGATCACGGCGCACCTCATGGCAGGGTGGGCGAGCCGGTCCGCGGAGACGCTGAGCGGGATCAGGCCAGTGTGTCCGGTGACGAAGCGGTCCGTGTCCCGATAGGCCAGCAACCGGCGCCCCTCGATGCCGTCGTGGTCCAGGACCGGACGGGCGTCAAAATTCAGGTGTGCTGCGAGGAAAGGCAGGAAAGCATCCGGCCAACCGACAGGGCAGTCGATCCCGGTCATGGAACTGCTGCCGAACAGTGCCACAATCTCCTGGTCACCGACGTCCAGCGCCAGGTGCTCCAGGCGGGCTGAAGCGGAGCCCCATTCCAAGACCGCCACTGCTGTCTTCCTGGCCGCTGCCGCGAGATCGATGCCCAGTGTCTTTGAAGATAACGGAATCTCTGATCCGCCATCGAAAGCGCTACTCATCGAGCCCAAATGGTCGATGGTTTACAACGCGAGTATTGCCTTCACGTTTCAACCCGAGGTTGTGCGTGTCTGCCCAGTTAGCCAGCAGTTGCAGCCCGTCGTGGGATGCAGAGCCTGGTTCCGCGGAGAACACCAGCATCTGGAGGGTGCGGTCGGAGGCGAGGTCCAGCCCGAGGTAGTTCAGGTCGAGATCGCCAACGATCGGGTGGTGGATGCTCTTGATGCCGGTCCGGTGTTCGCGGACGTCGTGCGCTCCCCACAGCTTTCGGAAGAGGTCACTGCGGGTTGAAAGTTCGCCGACGAGGTCGCTGAGCTGGCGGTCGTAGGGGGAACGGCCCGCTTCAACCCTGAGGAGGGCGACGATCTGGCGGGTGTTGGATTCCCAGTCCTGGTAGAACGTCTGTGCCCTGGCATCGAGGAAAACGAAGCGTGCGGCGTTGACCGGCTGCCGGGAGTCCTCGAACATCTCCGAGAAGAGAGCCCGGCCCAGACGGTTGGTGGCGACTGCGTCAAGCCGGCCGTTCTGCACGAATACCGGGACAGTCGACATGGCGTCGATGGTCTGCTGCAGGGTCGGGCTAAGTTGCGCTTTACGCGTCGGGCGCCTGCTCTGCGGGCGGGTGCCGGCATTGGCTGAGCGGATGAGCTCGTAGAGGTGTGAGTGCTCGGCCTCATCCAATTGGAGGGCCCGGCTGACCCCATCGATCACAGCCTCCGACGCTCCTTTGGCGTTGCCTCGTTCCAGGCGTTTGTAGTACTCGGAGCTCATTCCGGCCAGGAGAGCGACTTCTTCGCGCCGCAGACCAGGAACGCGGCGCCGTCCGCCGAAGTCAGGCAGCCCCACTTGTTGCAGCGTTAGCTTGGCTCGCCGCGAGATCAGGAACTTGCTGAGGTCGTCCTGGTTGTCCATGGAGTCGAAGGTACTCCACTTCCCGCCAGGTAGCGGGTCCCTGCCAGGGAACCTCTAGGTAGGGTCTCGCTAGCCCCGGCGCTGGCCTGTTGACTTGAAACATCAGCCGCCCGAAACGGGCCGGCCAGGACTTGAGAAAGGGCATCATCATGACCAACGTTTGGTTCATCACCGGAGCTGCCCGTGGCATGGGCGTCGACCTGGCTAAGGCCGCCCTCGACGCCGGGCACCGCGTCGTCGGCACCGCACGTGACGCCGCTAAGGTCACCGCCGCTATCGGCGAACACGAAAACCTTCTCGCCCTGTCGCTGGACATCACCGATGCCGCTGCCTCGGCTGCGGCCGCCGAAGCCGCAGTCGGACGCTTTGGCAGCATTGACGTTCTCGTCAACAACGCGGGCAACTTCTACGCAGGCTACTTCGAGGAAATCAGTGACGGGCAGTTCCGCAAGCAGATGGAAACAAACTTCTTCGGCCCGCTGAACGTCACCCGCGCGATCCTGCCGATCATGCGCAAGCAGCGCAACGGCCACGTCATCACCATCACCTCGGCCGCCGGCATCATCGGCCAGGAGTTCTGCGCCGCCTACGCCGCATCAAAGTTCGCCCTCGAAGGCTGGATGGAGTCCCTCCAGTACGACCTCGCGCCCTACGGCATCCACACCACCATCGTCGAACCCGGCTTCTTCCGCACCGAACTCCTCGTCGAGGGCGCGTCGTCCATTTGGCCCGAACTGTCCATCGACGACTACGCCGAGCGCACCACCCAGACGATCGCCGCGTGGAAGAGCATGAACGGCCAGCAGGCCGGAGACCCCGCCAAACTCGGCGCAGCCCTTGTCACGATCGCGGCACTGGAGACCCCGCCACTGCGTTTCGTCGCCGGAGCGGACGTCGTCGCCGGCGTCGAGCACAAAGCCCAGCTGCTCCTCGACCAGGTCGATGCCCACCGCGACCTGTCCTCCTCCATGTCCCTCGAAACGCTTAGGAAATCATGAAGAAAACACTGTCCCTCATCGCCCTCGCCTCTACAGCCGCGATCGCCCTCGCAGCATGTTCCGCACCCGCAGCCGAGAACACCACCACCGCCACATCCCCGGCCGCGGCAACTGCCCCGTCCGCCGCCACCACCACCGAGCCGTCGGCTCCGGCCGAGGCGTCCACGGACGGGACGCCGATCATCATCACCGCCGGTGATGTGGTCATGACGGCGACGCTCAATGACAGCGAGGTCGCCCAAGAGTTCGCCGCGACGCTCCCAGTGACGCTGCCCTGGTTCCGCAACGCCGGCATCGAGTACATCACCGAACTTTCCGCCCCCATGACGGAGACGGGTCCGTTCTACACCGACGTACAACCCGGAGACATCGTCTACTACAACCCGCTCGACAGCATCACCATCATCTACGAGGAGACCAGCTCCGTCCCCACCCTCACGAAAATGGGAGTGATCACCTCGGACCTCAGCGTTTTCGAGAACCTCCCCGACGACGTAGACCTGCGCATCGAGCTCGGCTAACACCCCGCCCCGCCAGGTTCAGGCGGCCGGGCCATCAAGCCCGCCGCCTGAACCCTCCTGGAGACCCCGATCATCGTGGGTCAGTCGACGGGCGGCATGACCGCGCTTGGGTGGGAAGTCCGCCATCCTGTGACGCGGCCGCCCTGGTGGTGTGCGGCATGGGCTGGCCGCTGGTTACGTCGAGGCATTCCAGGAGGGCTGTGTCAATCATTAGCCCCCTGCTGGTTATCATCGGGGACGCTGAAAGGCCGCGCATCCGCCGCGGAGCCGCACACGTGGCGGCGACCGTTCCCGGCAGCCGCCTGCACGTCGTCGAGAACACAGGCCACAACGCCTACTTCAAGCCCCAGGACCTCCTTGTGGCGGCCATCCGCAACAATGTCGAAGGCGCCTGAGGTTTCCCGGGTTACTTCGACCGGTAATGGAGGGCGCCGGGTATGCCACCTGTGTCGCCAAGGCCGTCCCCGCGGGCAAACGCGGCCCACAGGCTCCGCAGCTCCCGGCCCACGGCGTTGATCTCCTCCCACGTGGCGCCTTCGAGGAGACCGGCAGCTGCCCAGGTCCGCTGGCTTCCGAACAAGAGCGGCAGGTCAACCGTATGTGCAGCCCGGTAGTAGTTCCCCGGTGCGCCCCAGGTGATCACATAGCTGTACGCCTTGCCCCCCGCACGGGCGTGACGGCGTGCAAACTTCCGGGCTGCCCGGCCGTACACCGCCTCCGTTACCGCCCAACTGACCGCTTTGACGGCGGTATTGCCGATGCCGGGAACCTTGCCCATCCGACTGACCACGGGGCTCCGGGGCAGGAACAGCCGTGCCTCATCGGACGTATGCCCGATCAGCACCTCGATGCCCGGAGCCGTCGCGTTCCAGGCGGCCTCAATGTCGGCTTCCGGCGGCAGGGGAGCGTGCCCGTACTGGGTACCGAACGGCATGGCCGCCATCAGCCCGTACTTCCGGGCAACCTGAGACACGCGGTCCTCAACGGCCACGACATCCATGGCGGGCGTGTCCTCGGTGACGGCTTCCGCGGCGATGCCCATGGCGTGGCTCATCTTGTGTCGCCCCCGGGTGATCCCCAGCGGTGCGCTCTGGATGATGGCCCGCTGGAACAGCGACGGGGCTTCTGGCGTCGCCATGAGGTGGGCCACGGAGTCGCCGCCGGCCGACTGCCCGAACGCGGTGACGCGGCCGGGATCGCCGCCGAAAGCGGAAATGTTGCGCTGCACCCAGCGGAACGCTTCGAGCTGGTCCAGCAGACCGAGGTTCGCGGGCCGTCCCGTGCCGGTTGCGAGGTACCCGAACAGGCCCAGCCGGTACGTCACCGACACAACAATGATGCGGTTTTCGGCCACCAGGGACTTGGCATCGAAGATGGCAAGGTCGCCGGAGCCGGAGGTATAGGACCCGCCGTGCAGCCACACCATGACCGGGACCTGCTCGCCGTCGGCAAGGTCCGCGGGAGCGGTGATCGACAGCCGCTGGCAGTCCTCGCTGCCGGGGAGCTCGCCGTAACGGGTGCCCAGCACGTCGTCGAGGAACGGCACCGGACCCTGCGGGCAGGCCGGTGCGGGCGATGTCGCGGCAAAGGCCGTGGTCCATTCCGGTGCGCTCACCGGGGGTTGGAAGCGGGCTGCGGTGGCGTAGGGGATCCCGGTGGCGCGAACGACGTCACCGTCCCCCCAGCCGGTGATGGGACCGCACGGGGGGTTAAACGAAGGCTCGGAACTCACAGGGCAACGATTCCACAGTTTCCTGATGTGCGGCTGACAACGCGCGAATTTACAGTTGAGGCCCCAAAATCGAGTGAATTCGGGGCCTCAACTGTACGTTCGCGCTGGGGTGAAGGGTTAAACGACGACGGCCGGCGGCGCAGTTCCTGAGGAAC
>JBKKDH010000461.1:0-4396 GCA_046708445.1 Arthrobacter sp. | reverse complement strand
ATGGCTATCCGTCCTTCACCGGGCAGCCCGCACCCTCAATGTTGAACTGGTTCCCGGATATGGACACCGGCACGGCCAGCGGACAAAGCCAGGGCCCGTGGGCGGTCACGGGCAATAACAGCTATGTCGTGATGGTGGGCGAATTCCGAAACGTAAACCAGAGCCCGCAGCAGGGCCTGTCGCGCTTCGCGGTGAAAGAAATAGCACCAAACAACCAGGGGCCGCGGGTCTCCGGAGCCAACTTTGTGCCATCGCTGAGCAGCCCCGGGGCGGGGCAGGTGCGGGTGCAATGGCAGTCGAACTGGGACCGCGACAACTCCAACCTCACCTACACGGTCCTCCGGAACGGGTTGCCAGCTTATACAGTCTCGCAACTCTCCACCTTCTGGCAGCGGCCCACCCTGACATTCAATGACAGTGGGCTGGCCGGCGGGACGCACAGCTATCGGATCAGGGTGACGGATCCGCTGGGCAACACTGTCACGGGGGACAGCAGAACGATATCCATCGCCGGAACCAGCAACGAACCGCCCGTGGCCAGCTTCTCTGAGTCCACCAGCGGACTCACGGTCAGCGTCAACGGCTCAGCCTCCTCCGATCCCGACGGCAGCATCAGCTCCTACACCTGGGCATTCGGAGACGGGGGCACTGCTACGGGCGCCACTGCCGGCCATACGTATGCTGCGTCCGGAACTTTCACTATTAGCCTGACGGTCCGGGATAACGACGGAGCGAGTAGCAGCACCTCCCGGACCGTGACGGTCAGTTCCGGCGGAAACCAGTCGCCGTCGGCCTCTTTCACCACCTCGGTGAGCGGGCTCACCGTGGCCGTCAACGGCTCCGCCTCTTCAGACCCGGATGGCAGCATCAGTTCCTACAACTGGGATTTTGACGACGGTGGCACGGCCACGGGTGCGACAGCGCAGCGCACCTACGGTGCCGCGGGAACGTACACGATCACGCTGATAGTGACGGACAACGACGGAGCCACGGCCAGCACCACGCGGACTGTCACCGTGACTTCCACACCAGGAGGGGCGTTGGCTTCCGATGCTTTCGGGCGAACGTTATCCACTGGCTGGGGGACAGCCGACGACGGCGGCACCTGGGCGCTGAACGGATCGTCGTCGTACTTCTCGGTTGGAAACGGCGTGGGTGCCATGAACCTGGCCGCAGGCAGGGGACCCTCGGCCTATCTTTCAGGAGTTTCGGCGACAGCAGCCGATACCGCAGTAACGCTCTCGCTCGACAAGATAGGGAACGGCGGCGGGACGTTCCTGGGGGTGACCGGCAGGCGGGTGGCCAGCAACGAGTATCGGGGCAAGATCAAAGTGGAGTCCAACGGCGCGGTGACGCTGCAAATCACCCGGCTGGCCGGAGGCAGTGAAACCACCCTCAGCCAGACGCCGGCGGGTTTCTCCATCACGGCGGGGCAGGCAGTCCGGCTGCGCGTCCAAGCGACGGGAATCTCACCTACCACCATCCGGGCCAAGGCCTGGCGGGCGGGAACGACCGAGCCGGAGGGCTGGATGCTGACGTCAACGGACACAACGGCCGCGCTGCAGAGCGCCGGTTCGGTGGGGCTGATGGCATACCTCTCGGGTGCGGCCACGAATGCTCCGGTGATTGCACGCTTTGACGACTTCACGTCAGGGCCAGCATAAAAGTTGTAAGGCCGAAGCACGCAGGGAACGGGCTGTCAGCCGGTTCCCTGCGCGCTTCGGATTGGAAATGGTCCGCGTTTCCGCAGGCTACATCCGCTAGCTGTCGTAGCGGATGCCCAGGTCCCTTCCTTCTTTGAGGTAGGTGTTGTTGTCTTCCCACCGGTTATATGGGAGGCCGGTGACCTTACTCTTGGAACGGCTGATGATGCGGACGGGGTACTTCGAACCGTTGCCGTAATCGTACTGGTTGCGTCCCAGGAAGTTGCTCTGGACCGTCACCACAATGTCGCTGTACTTGCTGCCCACGGCGATGTTGATGCTGGTCTGGCCGTCATCCACCCAATTCCGCCGGACCACTACGTTAGCGAGCTTGGCCACGTTTTGCTGGAGCATGATGCCGATGCCTGCGTGGGTTCCG
Organism: Arthrobacter sp.; assembly: GCA_046708445.1. Lineage (GTDB taxonomy): Bacteria > Actinomycetota > Actinomycetes > Actinomycetales > Micrococcaceae > Arthrobacter. Next base: position 2,314 of record JBKKDH010000461.1, on the reverse strand, counting down.
CGAGGGTTCGGTGCGCTGCCCGAGCCTGTCACTGCAGAGGCCACCACGGTATTGCCGACGATGGTGATGTTCTCGCCGCCCTGGACCTGGATACCGTCATTGTGCGTGCCGTCTGAGTGTGCCGGATCGTTGCTCCAGTAAGTGAGCTCGTTGATGAAGTTGCCTTCAATGGTGACATTTGCCTGCACGGGACCGCCCGGACGGTTGAATACACCGAGGCCATCATTGGTCCGCTTGATGCGGTTGCGGCGTGCGGTGTATTCGTGGCCCACGATGCCGTCGCGGTAGTAGCAAGGGCGGTCCGGGATGATCGTGCAGTCCTGGACGAGCAGATTGTAGCAGCTTCCGCTGGTGGCATCCACGATGCCCGTGTTGGAACCGGGGATGTGCTTGCCGCCGCGGAGCCGGCAGTTGCGGATCACGACGTTGCGGGCGCGGACCTTGATGTCGCCGTAGATGTCCAGGTTTTCAAGGACCGTTCCGTCCCTGGTGATGATCAGGTCTGAGCCTGCGGTGTTGTGGGGCGTCAGGGCTGTGCCGGTGATTACGCCGGTATTGGCATCGGTGGGCTTGTATTCGCCGTAAACCAGGCTGTCGCGGGTGGTGGCTGCCGTTGCGGGTTGGGCAACCCCATAACCGGCCAGAACGGTACCGAGGGCGCCGGCGAAGCCGAGCCCCAGGGCACGGCGTCGGGTAAGAGTGTTCGTTGAGTTCATGACTATTCCTTTTTAAGAACAGGCGGGCAGGCAGAGAGCATCCGTAACGCGGTTGCGCACATCGGCTTGAGACCCCTGGTCCGCGGTGAAGTGGGACTAGCTGTTGTAACGGATGCCGCCGTCGCGGCCTTCAACGAGCAACCCCAGGGTGTCCGCCCAGCGGTTGCTATCCAGACCATATACGGTGCTTGCCGAGCGGCTGATGATTCGGATCGGGTATGTTGAACCCCCTCCAAAGTCGTACTGGTTCCGGCCCAAGTGGTTATTGCGGACCGTGACCGTGATGCTGGCGTATTTGCCGTTGGCGATGTTGATGGACGTCTGGCCGTCGTCCACCCAGTTGTTCTCGACCACGACGTTGGCCAGCTTGGCAACGTTCTGCTGGAGCATGATACCGATGCCGGCGTGGTCGCCGCGGGGGTTGGGCCCTGAGGCTTCGCCGAGGACAGCATTGGCTACGACGTTGTTCCCGGCGAGCCGGATGTTCTCGCCGCCTTGGACCTGGATGCCGTCGTTGTGCGTGCCGTCGCTGTGTGCGGGGTCGTTGGACCAGTACGTGAGCGAGTGGATGTAGTTGCCTTCGGCGGACACGTTGGCTGTTGCGGGACCTCCGGGCCGGTTGAAGATTCCCAACCCGTCGTTTGTGCGCTGGATGTGGTTCCGGAGGGCCGTGTAGTCGTGGCCCACGATCCCGTCGCGATAGTAGGAAGGCCGGTCAGGACTGAGGGTGCTGTCCTGGACAACCAGGTTGGACACGGCAGAACTGTTCGCGTCGATGATGCCCGTGTTGCTGCCCGGGATATGGGTGCCGCCGTGGAGACGGCTGTTCTTGATGGTGACGTTTGCGGCACGGACCTTGACGTCGCCGTAAATCTCCAGGCCGTCCAGGACGGTACCGTCCTGGGTGATCACCAGGTCTGCGCCCGAAGTGTTGTGCGGCGTCAGCACCGTGCCGGCGGGAACGCCGGTGGTGTCGGCTGACGGCTGGTAGGTTCCGGTGACCAGGCCGGAACGGTCCGCGGCAGCGGGCTGTGGCGCCGCAGCCGGTTCAACTTTGCCTTGGGGCGTAACGGTCAGGGCGGGCTCGGACTCTTCAACCGCCGGAGCAGTTGCTTCAACTGCCGTGGCTGCCTCCGGTTCCGGGGCGGCTGGCGTCGCAGCCGCTGCCTTAGCTGACGCGGGAGCGGCGGGGCTGTGGGCCGCCGCAGCCTCAAATTCAGGGTTCGCCACCGAACTGGCGCCCACAAGGGACGGCTGTCCGCAGCCCGTCAGGACGAGCGCTGCAACCGTCAGGACGGCAGCGCTCAACGAATATGTTCTTCGGGTGCGTATGTTTGGTGTCTTTTTCGCCATAATGCAATAACCTCTACGTCTCGTTCTCCGGGCACGGGGAATCGCACAAGCAAGCGCTATGGGACGGCTAACGCCGGGTCTACCAAGGCGCAAAGCCCTAGTTATTGCTTTATGTGCGGCGCCAACGCAGATGCCAAGGCCTGAGACCTAGGCGGGTGGTAACCCAAACGACAACTGCATTGACTTTCCCGTTGGCATCCCCGACCACGGCTGATGGGTTTACCGTAGTAGAGTCTGGCGAATGT
>JBKKDH010000460.1:0-17005 GCA_046708445.1 Arthrobacter sp. | reverse complement strand
AACCCTTCAGCACGCCTGACACCGATTCGGGACGAATCAGTCGTCTCAGAATGCAGCAGCGCCCCCACGCGTGGTGTAAAGCCGCAGGTCGCTGTGGCAATTCCTCTTGATTCTATGGTGCACCTATTGGTGCGTCCACAAGGCTGAATATGCCACCAGCGAAACGAAATCAGTGGCCCCGGTACGGTGGTGCAGGGGCACTCAGGAAGCTCCCAGCAAACGTCCGCATTTGTTCCAGCCAAGAGGGTCATAGTTAATGGCAGACGAGGATGAAAGGAAGTCCAATGACTGAGAACCCAACGCCAGGTGCAGCGCCCGAACCACGGGATCCGCGGCAGCCCGACGCGCCGCAGCCGGCTCCGCCGGCCGTTCGCCACCCGGCACCGCTGCACGATCCCGTGTCAGCGGCGCAGGGGGACCAGCAGGCAACCGAGGCCGGGAGTGAAGACTCCAGCGGCGGAGAAAACCCCACCCAACGGCTGGACCCCGAGTCTGCAAGCGGGCAGCCCACCCAGCAGCTTCCCGGCGCACCGCGTCCGGTCTACCCGCCGCGTGGGCCTGTTTACGGACAGCCGAACCACCAGGCCGGCCAGCATCAGCCTGGTCAAAATAACCACAGCCAAAACCACGGCGGTCCGTACAACCAAGGCGCTCCGTACAGCCAGGGCCAGCAGTACAACCAGCCACAGTACGGCCAGCACGCCGCCCAGACAGCTGGCCCGGGCGGAGGCGGGGTTGCATTGGCTCCGAACCCTGCCGACGCGCCCCGCCGCAAGGCAAGCTTCGGTGTAGGCACCCTCGTGGCAAGCATCCTCGCTGCCGGACTGGTGGGCGGCGGAGTGGCTACGGTGGGCTCGGGCAACCTCTTCGACGGCGGGAATTCCTCCGCTGTCGGCAGCAGCCAGCCAGAAACGGTCATCGTCAACAACAAGGACGACGTCAATGCCATCACCGCGGCAGCACTGAAGGCTTCCCCGAGCGTGGTGACCATCAGCGCCACCAGCGGCAGTTCAGGCGGTACCGGCTCCGGCATCATCCTGGACGATGAAGGACACATCCTCACGAACACCCACGTGGTGACCCTGGATGGAGCGACGGCCAACGCGGCACTTGAGGTCCGCACCAGCGACGGCCGCGTGATCACCGCCAAGCTTGTGGGCACCGACCCGCTCTCCGACCTTGCCGTCATCAAGGTGGACGACGCCTCCGGCCTGACGCCCGCCACCCTCGGCGACTCCGGCAAGCTCAACGTGGGGGATACGGCCATCGCCATCGGCTCCCCGCTGGGCCTCACCGGAACCGTGACGGACGGCATCGTTTCCACCCTGAACCGGACCATCAGTGTTGCGTCGTCAGCGGCACCCGAGGACGGGGACGAATCCGAAGGCGACGACGAGGGTGGCTTCCAGTTCGCGCCTCCGGGCGGTGGCCCGAGCCAGCAGACGGCGGATCAGGGCTCAATCTCCCTCAACGTGATCCAGACAGATGCGGCCATCAACCCCGGAAACTCCGGCGGCGCGCTGGTCAACAGCAAGGGCGAGATCATCGGCGTCAACGTTGCCATCGCCTCGGCCGGATCCGACTCCACCTCCAGCTCCGCAAGCGGAAACATCGGCGTGGGTTTCAGTATCCCCATCAACCACGCCAAGCGCGTGGCGCAGGAGATCATCGATACCGGTAAGGCCTCCCACGGCCAGCTTGGCGTCAGCGTCAAGGACAAGTCGTCCACCAGCTCCTCCTCCAGTTTCTCCGTGGGTGCCGACGTGGCCACGGTCGAAGCAGGTTCGGCAGCAGCAAATGCCGGCCTCAAAGTGGGAGATGTGATCACCCGCTTCAACGACCTGACGATCAGCGAACCCAACCAGCTGACTGCCGCGGTCCGCGAGCAGGCGGCCGGTGCCAAGGTCAAGATCACGGTCCAGCGGAACGGCCAGGAACAGACTTTGGATGTCACGCTCGGTACCGCCGAGCAGTAGGCATCAACCGCGGAACAAGCGAATCCACAGCCGAATGACGTGACGACGACGGCGGGCGTCTCCCGAAAAGGGGCCCCCGCCGTCGTCATTTCTGCGCCACAGGCAAGCCGGCTGACACAGGCGTTAACGCGACGTCACCGGGGTACTTCTATATGGTTAGCTAGGATCTACCCGTACCCCGGGCGTTCCGCGGCCATGTCCTCACCCGGCTGGCTATCCACAAGCATGGAAGGCTGCTGTAAATACAGTGGAAGAGACATTGAAGATCATCGTCCTGGTCAAGCATGTACCGGACGCCCAGTTCGACCGTCACCTCAACGGGGAGGGCTACACGACGGACCGCGACGAAAGCATCCTGTCCGAGCTGGACGAATACGCGCTGGAAGCCGCACTTCAGCTGGCTGAGGCCCGTGGCGGCAGCAAGGCCGGAAACCAGGTCATCGCCCTCAGCATGGGACCCTCCGGTGCCGTGAACGCAGTCAAGAAGTCACTGCAGATGGGCGCCACCGAAGGTGTGCACCTCACCGACGACGCCCTGGCCGGCTCGGATGCCGCCGCAACCTCACTCGCACTGGCGGCCGCCATCCGCCACCTCGGCGCAGGGGCCCCCGTGGACCTCGTACTCACCGGCATGGCCTCCACCGACGGCGAAACCTCCCTGGTGCCGGCGCAACTGGCAGAACGCCTGGGATTGCCGCAGATCACCTTTGCGTCGTCTCTGGAGGTCGACGGCGGACGGCTCACCGCGCGCCGTGACGCCGACACATACTCAGAGACCGTCGAAGCCACGTTGCCGGCGGTGGTGTCCGTGACCGACCAGATCAACGAACCCCGCTATCCCAACTTCAAGGGCATCATTGCGGCCAAGCGCAAGAGCATCACCACGCTGTCGCTCTCAGAAATCGGCGTTGATCCCTCCCAGGTGGGCCACGCCGGATCGTGGACCACGGTGACGTCGGCCGAGGAACGCCCGCCCCGCACTGCCGGCACCATCATCACCGACGAAGGCGACGCCGGCATCAAGCTGGTGGACTTCCTGGCCGCCCAGAAGCTGCTCTAAGAGGGATCACAGACATGGCAAACGTACTTATTTTCATTGACAACCCTGGCGCCGCACTGAAGAAGAGCAGCCTTGAACTGCTCACGCTGGGACGTTCCCTGGGCCAGACCGCAGTAGCTGTGAACGGCGACCTCAGCAGCGACGTGTCGGCTGCGTTCGCCGAATACGGCGTCAGCAGCATCTTCCGCCCCTCCGCACAGGACCTGGACGACTACCTGGTGGCAGCGAAGGCTGCCTACCTGACGGCCGCGGCCCAGGCAGCCGGGGCCACCACGGTGCTCCTGGACAACTCCCCGGAGGGCAAGGAAATCGCCGCGCGCCTTGGCATCCGTCTCTCGGCCGGCGTCATCACCGATGTCGTGGCAGTGGACCAGGACGGAACAGCCCACAAGTCCGTCCTCGCTGGTTCCTACAACACCGCGGCGAAGACCACGACGCCGGTGTCCGTGCTGACAGTCAAGGCCAACAACGGCACTCCGGAGCCTGCGGCCGCCCCCACTGCTCCCGAATCGGTTACGGTTGACGTGCCCGCTGACAGCACCGCCGCTGCGCGCATCACAGCCCGCGAGCAGAAGGTGGCCAGCGGCCGCCCCGACCTCACCGACGCTCGCATCGTAGTGGCCGGCGGACGCGGCGTGGATGGCGACTTCGGTCCTGTCGAGCAGCTGGCGGACGCCCTCGGTGCAGCCGTGGGAGCCTCCCGTGCGGCCACCGATGCAGGCTGGATCAGCCATGACGCCCAGGTGGGCCAAACCGGCAAGACGGTATCCCCGCAGCTGTACATTTCCGCGGGAATCTCCGGTGCCATCCAGCAGAAGGCCGGCATGCAGACGGCCAAAGTCATTGTGGCCGTGAACAAGGATGCCGAATCCCCGGTCTTCGAGATCGCCGACTTCGGCATCATCGGTGACCTTTTCGACGTGCTGCCCCAGGCCACGGAAGAAATCAAGAAGCGAAAAGGCTGATCCTTGACCGATCCTGCTGTTCCAGCGCAGAGCCCGTTCAACCCGGCAACGCACCGGGTTGGGCGGGTGCTCTGTTTCGCGGCCCATCCTGACGACATCGACTTCGGCGCGGCCGGCACCATTGCCGCCTGGACTGAGGCGGGCGTGCAGGTCAGCTACTGCATCATGACCGACGGCGATGCCGGCGGCTTCGATCCGGCCCACCGGGCCGACATCATCGCCCTGCGTGCGGCGGAACAACTCCGGGCAGCGGAACTCGTCGGCGTCTCGGACATCCATTACCTTCACCACCGGGACGGCTACCTGGAGCCATCCCACGAGGTCATGAAAGGCGTGGTCAGGCTCATCAGGCAACTCCGGCCCGACGTTGTGCTCGCCATGCATCCGGAACGCAACTGGAGAAGGATCCAGAAGAGCCATCCGGACCACCTGGCCGTCGGCGAGGCCGTCACGCGCGCCGTCTATCCTGCCGTGGAGAACCCGTTCGCCTACCCGGAACTGGCCGAGGCAGGCCTGGAAGCCTACAAGCTCCCGTGGCTGTGGCTGTACGCTGGCCCGGAAGAACGGGAAAACCACTTCGTGGATGTTACCGACCACGTGGACAGCAAGCTGAAGGCGATCCGCGTCCATGTCAGCCAGCACCCGGACGTCGAGGCGATGGAAGCGGCTGTCCGGACCGGGATGCAGGCAAATGCCGGGCGGGCAGGGCTGCCGGCCGGGCGTAGTGCCGAGGCATTCCACGTCGTAGCAGTCAACGGACCAGGAACGATCGCCGGCTTCTAGACACGTGCCCATGCCTGGGACTGGCCAGGCATCCCGCCAGCGACAAAACAGAACCCGCGGTGCCCCTCCCCTGGGAGGGTCACCGCGGGTTCGTTGTCTTCAGGCTGCTGGAAACCGGGCGTGACGGTCCTAGGTGCTGAGCGGGGCGGCAGCCACGGTGGGGAACGTGGGAGCGGCCGAGCCTCCCGCGGGTTCCACCGTGATGCCAAGGGCCGCAGCGGAAGCGATGCCCTTCACCACGGCAGGCTTGGACAGCGCCGCTTCGTCCATCAGCCCCTGTGAAACCGGCGCCGAACCGTCCTTGGGGATCAGCCACATCTGGTAGACCTTCCCGGCCGGCGGTGCGGGAACCCCGTTCATCTTGACCACGACGGCGTCCCTGGAGGACGAAATCAGGACGGTCGCGGTACCCCCGGCGGAGACCGGCACTGACGCTTCACGGACGTCGTCGGCCCGGACCACCTGGTTGAGCGGATCATTCTGGTCCGCAAGGTAGGCGCCCACGCCCACTCCGCCAAGCGCGATCACAGCCGCTGCGGCGACGCCGGCGAGCCACCGGCGCGCACCGGACGGCCGGCGTCGTTCGTCCCTGCGCTGCCGCGCTGCGGCCAGCTCGTCACCGTCCGTCGAGGGTGCTGTCTGATGGAGCGGCGCGGCCGGCGTGCCTTCCGGCACTTCTGCGGTGGCCGGTTCGGAACCTTGGGCCGGAAGCTGTGCCACGATACGGGCAAAGAGGTCCGACGGCGGCTCTGCCTCGGCAGTGAACGTCTTGGCCAGCGCTTCCCTGGCTTGGCGCACCCGCTCCTGGAATGATCCCCGCTCAGCTGCCGAGGCTGAGGAGATGTACTGGTCAATCGCCGCGCGCTCGGCGTCGGTCACCGCATCAAGGGCGTACAGTTCCGCCAGGTCCACCGCACGGCCCGACCCGAGGTCGGCCGACACGGTCTCACCGAACGTGCCCCGGCGGCTGCTTCCCTGATTATTCATTTCCGTCATCTCAACTCACCCCCAGACAGGTCTTCAATCGGATCAGTCCATCGCGGATGCGGGACTTGATTGTGGGCACTGCTGCGTTCAGGCGTTCCGCAACCTCCCTGTAGGTGAGGCCGCCGTAGTAGGCAAGCCGAACAGACTCCTGCTGCGTATCGGTCAGTGTCTCCAGGCAGCGGACCACGGCCTCCGCCTCGAGTTTGCTGCCCACCTCGTCAGACACGGAATCGTGGTCGATGTCCTGGCTGCTCGCACCGTAGCGGGCTTCACGGTCCGAAGAGGACTGCGAGGACCTGACTTTATCCACCGCCCGCCTGTGCGAGATGGTCATCAGCCAAGACAAAGGACTCCCGGCGTCCAGGTTGAACTTCGCCGCGTTCTGCCACACCTGGATGAACACCTCCTGAGTGGTGTCCTCGCTGAGTTCCGGGTCAATCAGGACCCGCCGTGCCATGCCGAACACGCGGCGGGATGTCAGCTGGTAAAACTCCGCGAACGCAGCCTGGTCGCCCTGGGCGATGCGGCCCAAGAGGGCGGCGAGGCGATGACTGATGTCGGCTGGTGAATCTGTCACGGCGGCCGGGGCCTCGTAGTTTGGCGCGTTGGGAGTTTCCATCACTACCAAGCATAGGCCTCCGTGGGCTGGTTCAGGAGCAGCCCTGCCGGGGTTGCCGCAGGCAGCGGATGAACCGGAGCGGTCTGCGGGCCTAGTTTTCTCCAGTGCTCTCACCTGCCGCTCCTTGTCCGCTGTGGAATGTCCTCAGGAGTGATTCGGTGCAGGCATGTGTGCGGATTGGCCATCGCGGAAAAATCTGGCTGGCTGCGCCTGGACGACGCGGTCCGGCACGAACGGGCAGGTCAGGTTTTGGCTCCGGCGAACCCTTGCTGCCGCCACGCCTCGTACACCGCGATGGAGGCTGCATTCGCAAGGTTTAGCGAGCGCAGCGCCGGGAGCATAGGCAACCGCACCGTGGAGGTCACGTGGGGGTCGTGCTTGACGTGGTCAGGCAGCCCCACTGATTCCTGGCCGAACATCAGGACATCACCGGGCAGGTAGGCGATGTCCGTGTAGCTGGCAGTCCCGTCAGAGGTGAACGCGTACACACGCCCAGGCTGGAGCGCGGTCCAGGCATCCTCGATGCTCTTGTGGACCGTCACCACTGCGAGGTCGTGATAGTCGAGGCCTGCCCGGCGGAGCTTGGCATCGGAAAAATCGAACCCCAGGGGTTCCACCAGGTGCAGTTCGGCGCCGGTAATGGCTGCCAGCCGGATGGCGTTGCCGGTGTTGCCCGGAATTTCGGGGGAGTGGAAGAGGATGCGGAACACCATTCCATCCTAGCCACTGCGGTCAGTGCATGCCCCGCAGAAGCCTGGCGAGCACGGACACGTTGACGGTGTTGGGTGCCGGGCCTGAGGAGAGGAACTGCTTGAGGCCGCGCACCAGCCCGGCAGCATTTACCACCTGGACCGTCTCGAGGGCATCCGCGGACCTTCGGTGGCGGTCGATCACGGGCTCATGCAGGTTCCCGTCGGGGCTGTGCACAACGGTCCACCCGGTGACGTTCAGTTCAGGGAAGATGTCCTGCATTGCGCGGACAACGTGCGCCAACTGTGGAGGGGGGATGGAACGGCCACCGTGGTTTAGGGTCCTGCCGTCCCAAGCGTAGGCGCCTCTGGGAAGAAGCATGGAACCGATGATCGCCAGGCGGTAGCCGGACAGCAGCACATGGTCGATGTGGCTGTTGTCTGCCGGTGACTGCAGCCCGTTGATCATCCGCGCGGCCGGTATGGCGGGCAGGATCTGCCTGCTGATGAGTTGCACGGTCCGCATTTCGCGCTGGATGCGTGCCTCGGCTCCGAAGATGCCGCGCTTCCTCGGCATGCCGTGCACCTGTTGGCTGGCCTGGCCGAGCGGAATCAGGGGCACCGCGCCGGCCTCCTCGAATGCGGCGGGGTCGTAGGGCGGGATGTAGACAGGGGCGTCGCCGGCTGTATTGCGCGGCGTGTTGGGACGGTGGACCGTGGCCGACGCGTGGCTTCCTGCAGCCGGCGCGTCAAAGTGCGGACCGGCATCGCCGTTGCCGGAATCGCCGGTTCCGGCAGCGTAGGAGCGGTCGTAGGCGCTTCTGCGCTTGGGATCGATGAGGGTTTCATAGGCCGCCGTTACGCGGCGGAAGGCGGCAGCGTCACCGCCATGATCGGGGTGTGCCTGACGGGCCGCGCGCCGGTAAGCAACTTTGATCTCCTTCTCGGTGGCTGTCACGGCGACACGGAGCACCTGGTAGTGGGAGTTGCTGCTCTCGGTCAAGCACTTGTCCTTTTGTTGGTGTGGCCAGTCCACGGCGGCAAGGAGGGCCCATAGTCAGGCAGGCCCAGTTTAACGGCCCATTCTGACAACGTCCGCGCCGGCGGCTGAGGTTCCCGTGGCTGGCATAATTCAGCCCATGAGGATCGCCGTCGCCATCAACCCCCGAGCGTCCTTTGGATCACGGACGCACGCAGGTGCGCAGGCGGTGGACTACTTCCGCGCAACGGGGGCAGACGTTCGGGAATTGCGGGAGCCAAGCTTCGCCCAGCTGGCATCGGCCGTGGAGCGGGCGCTCGCCGATGGCGTGGATGCCCTCGTCGTTGTGGGCGGAGACGGCATGGTGCACCTCGCGGTGAACGCGCTGGCCAGCTCCGGGGCTGGGTCCAGCGTGCCGCTCGGGATCGTGCCCAACGGGACCGGAAACGATGCTGCCCGGACATTGGGACTGCCGCTGAAGGACGTCGCCGCTGCGTGCGGCAGGATTACCGCCGGTCTGGCAACGGGCGGACGTCCCCTTGACCTGGGCCGGGTCACGGCGGGCGGTGACCACCGCTGGTTCGCCGGGGTGCTGTCGGCGGGCTTTGACGCCGCTGTCAACGACAGGGCGAACGGGTGGCGGTGGCCCCGCGGCAAGGCCCGCTATAACCTGGCGATGCTCCGGGAACTCGCGACATTCCGCGCCATTGAGTACACAGTGACCGACTATACGGAAACGGACGACGGCGACACCTGGCACCAAGGCGCGATGCTCATTTCCGTCGCCAACGGGCAATCAATTGGCGGCGGGATGCGGATTACGCCAGATGCCCGGCCCGACGACGGAATGCTTGACCTGTTTGTTGTCAGCCCGCTGTCCAGGGCCCGCTTCCTGGCCGTTTTTCCGAAAGTTTTCTCGGGCCGGCATGTCGGGCATCCGGCGGTCGGGATCCGCCGCGTACGCAAGGTGCGGCTGTCTGCCCGCAACGTTGTGGCGTATGCCGACGGCGAGCGGATCGGGCCCCTGCCGCTCACTGTCGAAGTGGTCCCGGCGGCCGTGCGGATCCTGGCGTAGCTGCAAAGGCGCGGGTCCGCCGTCGCGCCTGCACGCCCTTCCACGCAGGACGGGCCGCCGGGGCGCTTAGACTCTCTGAGGGGCCTGGCGCGAAGCCGGCCCGTGGCGCCGGACAGCCGGCCAGGCATTGGGGTGGAATGAAATCACGGGGGATCACGGCAACGTCCGCGACGGCGCTGCTCACCGCATCATTGTTCGGCGCCGTATTGCTGGGCGGCTGCAGTATTGGCATGCCTGACCCGACCGCCCCCACGGTAGAGCAGTCGGCTCCCGGGCTGGCCACCCCCACCATCACGCCGGGCCACGATGCCGAAGCGGTGGCAGCCAAGGACCTTCCCTTCACGGCCGGTGGCGAACTCGCGCCGGGAACTGCCGTGGGCATTTCCGACGGGCTGAAGGATGCGCCCGGCTGGAAGCCGGTTAAGGAAAATGTCGCGGGCGAGAGCCAGTATGTGAAGAACGATGGCTGCCTCGTCGCCGCCAAAGTGCGGACAAACCAGGCCCCTCTGGTTGCCAGTGATGACCGCGTCTCCACGGTCGGCCTCTTTGCCTACCTAGATCCGAGCATCCTCCCCGAATACCTCAAGACGGAAACGCTGCGCTGGGGCGGAGAGCCGGACAAGCCCGGCCCGCGTGTTGAGGTGCTGGTGCTGGAGCAGGCGGCCCTGCCGGGAGCCAGGGCCACGGCCGTCATGGCCCGCTTGTTCAGCACTCCGGCCTCGTCCGTCTACGTTTCAGTCTCGTGCCCGGACTCGTCCACCCTCGCAGCTGCGCGGCAGGAAGTGGCCTCTCGCCTGATCATCGTCCCCCCATCCGTCTGAGCCCTTTCTCCTGCTCCTTTGCCATGACGTCATGGGAATTTCCGGAGGAACGCACGCTGGTGAGCAGAACGCCGCCGATCACCAGCAGACCGCCGAAGATCTGGGGAACGCTGATGGTCGTGCCCAGCACGAGGGAAATGGCCGCCGCGAAGACCACCATAAGGTTCCAGCTGCCGTCTCAGGCAGGTGCGCTCCGGTTGCCACGGCGGCCGGAATGAGCAAGGGCCAATAGCCGCAGAGCAGCGAGGGTCCAGCGCCAGAACGTCAGCTCGACCGGGGTCATCGAGGTCACAGCTGCCTGTCCCACTACGAAATTTCCGGACCAGAAGAGGGTGGCCAGCACCAGGTGGAGGGAGGCTTTCACCGCTCGAATCTATCCCAGCGCCGGCGGCTAGAATTGATGGGTGCCTGTTTACCTGGATCATGCAGCAACCACGCCCCTCTCCGCCGAGGCGCTTGCTGCCCTGACCCGCGAACTGGCCCGCACCGGGAACCCGTCCTCCCTGCACGGCTCCGGCCGCCGGGCCCGCCGCTCTGTCGAAGACGCGCGGGAATCCCTTGCCACAGCTGCCGGGGCGCACCCTTCTGAAGTCATTTTCACGTCGGGCGGCACGGAAGCTGACAACCTGGCCGTGAAGGGCCTGTTCTGGTCCCGGTCCGCCGAGAACCCTGCCCGGCGGCGAATCCTCTGCTCCGCCGTCGAGCATCATGCCGTCCTGGACACTGTGGAATGGCTGGAACGGCATGAGGGAGCCGAAGTCACGTGGCTCGCGGTGGACGGCGACGGCGTCGTTGACCTGGCGGTCCTGAAAGCCGAACTGGCCCGGGAACCGGAAACCATTGCCCTGGTGACGGTGATGTGGGCCAACAACGAAGTGGGCAGCATCCAGCCGATCCCGGAAATTGTTGAGCTGGCCCACACTGCCGGTGTGCCGGTCCACTCAGACGCTGTCCAGGCGTTCGGCTCGCTGCCCATCAGCTTCAAGGCATCGGGGCTTGATGCGATGTCCATCTCGGGACACAAAATCGGCGGACCGGTAGGAGTCGGGGCACTGCTGCTGGGACGTGCCGTGAAGCTGACCCCTGTGCAGCACGGCGGCGGCCAGGAACGGGACGTCCGGTCCGGAACCTTGGACACCGCGTCCATTGCCGCGTTCGCCGCGGCGGCCAAAACGGTAACGGCCGGCCTTCCTGGGGAATCGGCCAGGATCTCAGGCCTCCGCGACAGGCTGATCGACGGCGTGCGGCGGTCCATCCCGGGGGCCGTCCTTCGGGGAGCCCCCGGTGGGGGACGGCTCCCCGGCAACGCGCACTTCACCTTCCTCGGTTGCGAAGGCGACTCCCTGCTCTTCCTTTTGGACCTCGCCGGGGTGGAATCATCCACCGGATCTGCCTGCACCGCCGGGGTGCCGCGGCCCTCACATGTGCTCCTCGCCATGGGGCTGGACGAGGAAACCGCCCGCGGCGCACAGCGCTTCAGCCTGGGTCACACTTCAACCGAAGCGGACGTTGACGCACTGCTTGCCGCACTCCCTGATGCATACTCCAGGGCACGGGCGGCAGGGATGGCCGGGCACGAATCCTCCATCCAGACCGCAGGCACGGTGGCGCGTCAAGCCTCCGGCAGGAGCATCTGATCCAGGCCCGTTGAGGCGTCTGCAAGCCGCTCGGGCCCCACGGTGTTGCGGCCCGAGATGAGAGCCTTAATGACCTTCTGCGCGCCTGGGCCCGGCGTGCGCGGCCAATTGACGCTCATGCCGGCCACCACCCGGGAGTCGCGCTGCCAGAACGCGATGAACTCCTTGTCCTCCAGCGAACCCCGGATCACCGGTTCCGTGCCGGCTGCCAGATCGGGGAATCCTGAGTACTCCATGCTGACGTCGAACTGGTCCGTGTAGAAGTACGGGATCGTGCTGTGCATGGCCTCCAGGCCCAGCATCGCCCGGGCTGCCACCTTGCCGCCGTTCAGGGCGTTGGACCAGTGCTCGCTGCGGTAGTGCTCTCCTGTGAACGGGTGCAGGGCATTGGCAACGTCTCCCGCGGCGAAGATCCCCGGAACGCTGGTCCGAAGGGACGCGTCGGTGAGGATGCCGTTGTCCACCTTCAGTCCCGCGATGTGTGCGAGGCCGACGGCGGGTTCGACTCCCACGGCAACCACCACAACATCGGCAGGGAGGACTTCCCCGCTGTCGGTGACCACTGCAGAGACGGCACCATTGGTGCCGGTGAGTTCGTGGGCTGACGCCGGTAGCCTGAAGTCCACGCCGTGGGCTTCGTGCAGTGAGCGGAAGAAGCGGCCCAGCTCCGGGCCGATCGCGGCGGCCAGCGGAACGTCTTCCAGGCCGAGCAGCGTGACGTTGTTGCGATAAGTCGCCGCGGCCGCTGCCAGTTCCATGCCTATCCAGCCGGAGCCGATCATCACCACGTTCTTTCCGCCCTGGTCCAGGGACTTCCGCAGCCGGCGGCTGTCATCGAGGGTGCGGAACGTGGTGACCCCTGACAACTCGCTCCCCGGCAGCGGAATGGTCCGGGGGACCGCGCCGGTGGCCAGCAGCAGCGACTGGTACGGCAGTGACGTTCCGTCGTTCAGCAGCACCGTGCCTGCGTCCGGCCGTATGCCGGTGACTGACACGCCAAGGCGGAGGTCGACGTCGTTCTCCTCATACCAGCCCCGCGGCACCACCGCGGCCTTGTCTTCGCCTTCCCGGCCCAGCAGGTAGTCCTTCGAGAGAGGCGGGCGAATATAGGGGGTGTGGCCCTCGCTGCCAATCAGGATAACGGGGCCGGTGTATCCCTCGGACCGGAGCGTCCGTGCGGCCGTGGCGCCGGCCAGGCCAGCCCCGACAATGACAATGTTTCCTGCAACCTGTCCTGCTGCCATAGTGCCTGCGCCTCCTGGGGATCCGTAGCTCAACTATGGCCGAACGCGGCAGGCATTAGAATAGATAGGCGTGCATCATGTTTCCCAGCGATGCAGCCAGGCTCCCAAGGCCCACACACACCTCCACCAACCGGAAACCCAGCATGCGAGTTCTAGCAGCCATGAGCGGCGGAGTCGACTCCGCCGTTGCCGCAGCACGTGCCGTCGAGGCGGGGCACGACGTCGTCGGCGTCCACCTGGCGCTCTCCCGGATGCCCGGCACACTGCGGACAGGCAGCCGCGGTTGCTGCACCATCGAAGACTCCCGGGACGCCTGGCGGGCGTGCGACGTGCTCGGGATTCCGTACTACGTGTGGGACTTCTCCGAGCGTTTCAAGGAGGACGTCGTCCAGGACTTCATCGACGAGTATGCTGCGGGCCGCACACCGAATCCGTGCATGCGCTGCAACGAGCGCATCAAGTTCGCGGCGTTGCTGGAAAAGGCCATCGCTCTGGGCTTTGATGCAGTCTGCACTGGCCACTACGCCAAGGTGATCACTGACGCCGACGGAAACCCGGAACTGCACCGCGCCGCCGATTGGGCCAAGGACCAAAGCTACGTCCTGGGCGTCCTCACCCACGAGCAGCTCAGGCATTCCATGTTCCCGCTGGCAGACACTCCTTCGAAAGCCGAAGTCCGCGCCGAAGCCGAACGCCGCGGGCTGTCCGTGGCCAACAAGCCGGACAGCCACGACATCTGCTTCATTCCCGACGGCGACACCGCCGGCTGGCTGGCCGAAAAGATCGATATGACCACCGGGGACATCGTTGATGAAACCGGTACCAAGGTAGGCGAGCACCCTGGTGCCAACGCTTTCACCGTGGGCCAGCGCAGGGGCCTGAAGCTGGGCACGCCGGCCGCCGATGGAAAGCCGCGCTTTGTGCTGGAGATCCGGCCGAAGGAAAACAAGGTCGTGGTGGGGCCGGAAGCACTGCTGGCCATCGACGAGATCCGCGGTATCAAGGTGTCGTGGGCCGGACTTCCCATCGCCGAAATAGCCACGGGCGAGGACTTCGACTGCTACGCCCAGGTACGTGCGCACGGCGACCCCGTTCCCGCCACGGCCCGGATGGAGACCCTTGCGGAGGCTGGCGATGTTTCCGGGCAGCTGGTAGTGACGCTGACGGACCCGCTGCGCGGCGTCGCCCCCGGGCAGACGGTAGTCCTTTACCAGGGCAGCCGCGTTCTGGGCCAGGCAACCATTGACGCTGCCCGTTCCCTGCAGCGCGCGGAACTGTAGCCCGCCCCACCCAGCGCGAACGTGCAGCTGAGGCCCCGACCGCCACGCGGTTAGGGGCCTCACGCGCATCTAAAGTGAGAGCTGTGACCCATTCAGGTAAATTTTGTGTCTCAACTCACAGAATGAATCGATTCACCGCAGGTTGGTCTGATTGAATCTAGGCATCAGGACAGCGCGCTGCCCGCTCGAGTAAGACACCCATTAGCGGGCGGCGAGCGCGTACTCATCGAACAGAAAGTTCACAGATGACCAAGAGCACCAAAACCCTGCACGGCGCGATCGCGCTTGCAGGCATCTCCGCCCTCGCACTGACTGCCTGCACGGGCCCGTCGGGCGGCGGAACGTCCACCGAAAGCGCCGGTGGCGGCGCCATTACCTACGGAACGACGGACAAAGTGGTCACGCTCGATCCCGCCGGATCCTACGACGGCGGCTCCTTCATGGTGATGAACCAGATCTATCCATTCCTGCTCAATTACAAGCCCGGCACAGCCGAAGCCAGCCCCGACATCGCGGAATCGGCATCCTTCACCAGCCCCACGGAATACACCGTCAAGCTGAAGACTGGCCTGAAATTCGCCAACGGCAACACCCTCGACTCGTCCGACGTTGTGTTTTCGTTCAACCGGGTGAAAAAAATCGACGATCCCAACGGTCCCGCCTCCCTGTTGGCGAACATGGAGAAGATCGAAGCCACCGACCCCGACACCGTGGTGTTCACCCTCAAAGCCGCCAACGACCAGGTCTTCCCGGGCGTGCTGGCCTCCAACCCGGGACCAATCGTTGACGAGCAGGTGTTCCCGGCCGACAAGGTGATGGACGACGACGCTATCGTCGCCGCGAAACCGTTCGCCGGCCAGTACACCATCGAAAGCTACAAAAAGAACGAACTCGTCAGCTTCAAACCCAATGCCGACTACCAGGGCATGCTGGGCAAGGCCTCCAACGACGGCGCCACGCTCAAGCATTACGCTGACCCCAACAACCTCAAGCTCGACGTCCAGCAGGGCAACATTGACGTCGCGGGCAGGATCCTGACCGCCACGGACATCGCTGACCTTGAGAAAGACTCCAAGGTCAAGGTCCACAAGGGGCCGGGCGGGGAACTGCGGTACATGGTCTTCAACTTCGACACCATGCCTTTCGGAGCGAAAACCCCTGACGCCGATCCCGCGAAGTCCCTCGCTGTGCGCCAGGCCATCGCGCACCTCGTGGACCGGGACGTCATTGCCTCGCAGGTCTTCAAGGACACCTACACCCCCGTTTACTCCTACGTTCCGAAGGAATTCGAAGGGGCAACAGAGCCTTTGAAGAGCCTCTACGGTGACGGAAGCGGCAAGCCGAGCCTCGACAAGGCAAAGAAGGTGCTCGCGGATGCAGGCGTCACGTCCGTGGTGGACCTGAAGCTGCAGTACACGGACCGCTACGGCACCTCCGCGGCGGACGAATACGCCCTGGTCAAGGGGCAGCTTGAGAAGTCGGGTCTGTTCACGGTGGATCTCAAATCCACCGAGTGGACGACATACACCAAGGAACGCCGTGCGGACGCCTACCCTGTCTACCAGCTCGGCTGGTTCCCGGACTACTCCGACGCTGACAACTACCTCACGCCCTTCTTCATCCCGGGCAACTTCCTCGGCAACCACTATGAAAACGCCAAGGTCACCGAAGTCGTGAACAAGCAGCTTGTCACCGCGGACAAGGCCGAACGGAGCAAGCTGCTAGGTGATGCCCAGGAAGCGATCGCTAAGGACCTCTCCACGCTGCCAATGCTGCAGGGAGCCCAGGTCATGGTGGCCGGAACGGACGTGAAGGGTGTTGAAAAGACGCTGGACGCATCCTTCAAGACCCGGCTTGGTGTGATGTCCAAGTAGGTCCCCCCAGCCACCCGGCTCTGACCACGCAAAAGGCGGGGCACCTACCGGTGTCCCGCCTCCTTGCTGGTCAAAGGCCAGCGCCACTGGGGGAGCTGCTGGCCCAGGCCACCACAAATTTAGGTACCAATGACAACTTTGATTGACGCGCCGCCAGGCGACGCAGACGGAATCCTCCCGTCCACCAAGAAGTCCTCAGGCGGGGGACTCGGGCAATACATCCTGATCCGGTTCCTGCTGATTTTTCCCACGATCTTCATCCTGGTCACCATGGTGTTCTTCCTCATGCGGATCACCGGTGACCCCATTACCGCGGCCATGGGCGGACGGCTTCCGGAAGACCAGCTGCAGGAACGGATCCACAACGCCGGCTACGACCGTCCCATCCTGGTCCAGTACTTCGAATATCTCGGGCAGCTGGCCACCGGCAACTTTGGCCGGACCCTCACTGACAACCGCGCCGTGTCGGAAATGCTGACAACCTACGGATCGGCAACCCTCGAGCTCTCCATCAATGCCCTGCTGATCGCGCTGCTGGTGGGAATCCCGCTCGGCATGATCGCAGCGCACCGGCGCGACCATGCTCCCGATGCGGTCCTACGGGTCTTTGCCATCCTCTGCTACGCCACGCCGGTCTTCTTCGCAGGAATGCTGCTCAAGCTCACTTTTTCCGTCTGGCTTGGCTGGCTGCCCGTTGCCGGCCGGGCCAAGACGTCCAGCGAACTGGCCCTGACGTCCCTGCAGGCGCCCACCGGAATCTACTGGCTGGACGCGCTGCGGAGCGGAAACATGGCGGCCCTCGGGGACGTCGCGGCCCACGCAGTCCTGCCCGCCGTGGCACTGGGACTGTTGACCGCAGGCATCTTCCTGAGGCTGGTCCGAACCAATGTGATCGGGACCCTGGGCAAAGACTACGTCGAGGCCGGCCGCTCACGTGGAGTGAGCGAATTCCGGCTCGTGACAAAGCACGCCTACAAGCCGGCGCTGATCCCCATCATCACGGTGATGGGCCTGCA
>JBKKDH010000459.1:0-6416 GCA_046708445.1 Arthrobacter sp. | reverse complement strand
CGCGCATGACTCCGGACAGTACCCAACGTTGGGCCAGGATGTAAACCACCAATGTGGGTGCCATGGCCATCAGGTAGGACGCGAACGCGAGGCTGTAGTTGGTGTTGAACTCGCCCTGGAACAGCATCTGGACCACGGGGAGGGTCTGCAGGGCCGGGTCGGCGATCATCATCTGCGGCAGCAGGAAGTCGTTCCACGAGCCCAGGAAGGCGAAGATGCCTACCGTGGCGTTCATGGGGGCCAGCAGCGGGAAAATGATCTTGCGGAACACCTGCCAAGTGGTGGCACCGTCCATCCGGGCCGATTCCTCCAGCTCCACAGGGATGGAGCGGACGAACGCGATGTACAGCAGCGCGTTGAACGAGATTCCGCCCAGCACGTGCAGGAAAACGACGCCGGCCGGGTTGTCCAGGCCAAGGAGTGCTGTCTGCTTGATCAGGGGAAGGATGATCACCGGAAACGGGATGAACATGGCCGACAGGAGGTACACAAAGGAACCGCGGAAGAACCGGTGGTTCCAGTTCCGCGCGATGGCGTAGGCCACCAGCGAGCTGCAGGCAAGCGAGCCCAGGACGCTGAAGACGGTGACAAAGGCCGTGGACATAAAGGCCCGCGGGAAGTTGGTGGCCACGTACGCTGCGGCGAAGTTGTCCCAGTTCATCGGGTTGGGCCAGGCGAGGCCGGTACCCGTGCCGATCTGGTCCGGGGATTTCAGGGCCATGGCCACCGTGAAGTACAGCGGCAGCAGGACGGTCAGGGAAGCCACCAGCATCAGGGCGGTGAGCCACCAGTTGACCTTGAAACCTTCGCGGCTGGACCTGCGGTTCCTGCGGGCTGTTGCCTTCGTCGCGGCGAGCGCCGTGCGGGTGAGAGTTGGTGAAGTCATTAGAGAGATACCCCTCGGCGCTGGATGAGGCGCAGCTGGATGACGGAGATCAGCAAGGTGATCAGGAAGTAGATGACCGCGTTGGCCATCTGGTAGGAGTAGTCGCCGCCCGTGAAGCCGGAGAAGATGCGCATCGCCACTGACTGTGTCGCCATGCCGGGTCCTCCGCCGGTAAGGCCCACGATGATCTCGTAGGTGCCCAGGAATCCTTTGAAGCCGAGGATCACATTGATCACCAGGTAACCGAGGATGAGGGGCAGCGTGAGGCTGAGGAACTGGCGGAAGCTGCCGGCCCCGTCCAGGTCCGCGGCTTCATAGACTTCGGCGGGCACGCTCTGCAGGCCCGCCAGGTAGATGATGGTTGCGCCGGGCGCCGCCTGCCACACGGTCACCAGCACGATGGCCAGCCAGGCAAGGTTCTCATTGGCGAGGATGCTCGTGGCCAGCGGCGTGACGCCGAACCGCTCCGCCAGTACCGGAAGAGTATTTGAGAACAGGTAATTGAAGACGAAAGACACAATCAGGGCGGAGAGCACCATGGGGATGAAGAACACGGTCCGGATGCCGGTGCGCCACTTGATCTTCGCGTTCAGGCCAAGAGCGATGGCCAGTGCCACGACGTTGACCACCACGGTGGTGGTCAGGGCAAAGACAAACGTGAAGATGTACGACTGCAGGACAGCCGGGTCCTTGAAGATGTTGACGTAATTGGACAGCCCGATGAACTTCCAGTCACCGTAGCCGGCGTAGTTGGTCAGGCTGAAGAACACTCCCACGAGTGCCGGGAGGGTGATGAAGAAGGCGAACAGTGCCAGGACCGGCACCACCATCCAGTAGTACGTGGGATCGA
Organism: Arthrobacter sp.; assembly: GCA_046708445.1. Classification (GTDB taxonomy): domain Bacteria; phylum Actinomycetota; class Actinomycetes; order Actinomycetales; family Micrococcaceae; genus Arthrobacter. The sequence goes on along the minus strand of JBKKDH010000459.1, from coordinate 4,680 downwards.
TCCGGCCCTTGGACCGGACGGCGGGCGTGGCGGCGGCGTCGGTGCGCGGGGTGGGGGCTGCCTCGGCCGCCAGGGAAGTTGTAGTCATGGAAGCTCCTGGGATCGGGGTGGGCATCAGACCGCAGTCCGTTCGGCGACACGGCGCCATTCGTCGTCGAGCGCGGAGAGGAACTGGTCGCCGTTCTTGTTGTAGACAAACGACTGGATGTAGTTGTTTACCGGCACCGACGGCGGGAAGTACGTGACGGCGCCCTGGAAATACCGGGCTTCCTTGATGGAGTCGTTCAGCCCGCTGATCTGCGGATTCGTCACCGCCGGGGCGTCCTTGAGCGGGGAGAACGCGGCGTTCTTCTCGTTGTAGGTGTTCACCACGGCCGGCTCCAGCAAGTAGGCGACGAACCGCTGCGCTGCTGCCATGTTCGGTGTGTTCCGCGTGATGGACAGCGCCATGTCCACGTTGACCCGGGCCTTGCTCTCCTCGGGGTTGTTGGTGACGGGAAGCGGGAAGGTGCCCAGCCGGATCGCCGGATTGGCGCCGACAAGCTGGGACAGGGCCCACGGGCCCTGAAGGTACATCGCTGCCTGGCCCTTCGCAAACGCAGCATTGCCGTCGGCGTAGTTCTTGCTGGCGGCACCGCCTTGGGAGTAGGACGCCAGCTGCAGCATCTTCGGCAGTGCTGGGCCAAAGTTGCTGGTGAAGGATTCCGGGGCGGCCGTGCTGATGTCGGCGCCAGTGGCATTGAGATTCGTGAAGAAATCGGCCACGTCAAGCGATCCGCCGGCTACGTAGTCGAACATGCCCTGCGCAAGGGTCCAGGTGTCCTTGAAGGTCCCGTAAATCGGGGCGATCCCGGCTGCTTTGAAGGTCTCGCAGGCGGCCACGAATTCGTCCCAGGTGGCGGGAACGGCCACGCTGCTGGCCTCAAAGATGTCCCGGTTATAGATGACCCCGGCCGCAGCCACGGAGAATGGCAGGGCGCTTGTCTCGTGGCCGTTGTACTGGCCCCAGGAGCTGATGAGCTCCTGCATCTCCGGGTTGATCGTGGAGGCTGCCGGGAGGTCGGAAAGGTCGGCGAAGATGCCCTTTTTCACGAAGTCGGCTGTGGCCTGCGCGAAACCGCGGGTCACGACGTCGGGGGGATCGTTCCGCACCAGGCCGGGCACAAAGTTGCCCTCGTTGAAGTCCTGGATCACCCGGATATCCGGGTTCAGCGACTCGAAGTCCTTGATCACCTGGTTGAAGTAGTCCACCACCTCCGGCTTGTTCTGCATAAAGCGCAGGGTGGTGACGCCGTTCTGCTGGCTGGCGCTGGCGCCGCAGCCGGTCAGGGGAAGGATGGCTGCTGCCCCGGCGACGCCGGCGGCCCGGAGCAGGGAACGCCTGCTAAGCAGCGATGTGGAAACGGCGCGGGCGGGCACTGCGGCGTTCACAGGGCGGCGGCTGACGAGGCGGTGTGGCGTGGCCGGGGCTGGTGCGGGGGCGGGCAGTGCTTCGGGATGCAGTTCACAGTTGCTCCTTTGCAAAAGGCTGAGAGAAAGGGCTGGAAATGATGCCGGTGGTCGGCGGCCGTCCGGCCCACCTGGCTTTGAGTTATTTATTTGGAATCTAAATTTAGTTCCTCAAGTATTATGTGGTGCACAGCACAGAGAGGTCAACACCATGTCTGAAATATCCGCGGCAACGCCCCAATTGTTGCGGCGCGTCAGTGCGGGAGCCGTCCTGGATTTCATGCGCGCCTCGGAAGCTGTGACGGTCACCGAGGTCATGGAGGCCACGGGACTCACCCGCGCGACGGCCATTGCGGTGTGTGAGGACCTCATGGAGCGGGGCTGGATCCGGGAGCTGGAGAACCAGCGGGCGTTTGGCGGCTACCAGAAGGGCCGGCCGGCACGGAGGTTCGAGCTCAACGAACGCGCCGGCTACGTCCTGGGCATGGACGTGGGCATCCTGAAAGCCACCGTGGTGGTGTCGGACCTCCGTGGGAAGCCCCTCGGCAGGGCCAGCCTGCCGTTCGCGGAAGCGGAAATTTCGGCCGAAGAGCGGATCTCGGTGATCGACCGAGCCGCCATGCTGGCGCTGCACAGCGTTGGCGCCTCGCCAGAATCAGTCCTGGCCGTCTGCGCCGGCATCGCGGCCCCGGTGGACCGAAACGGCGACGTGCTGGTGACACAGCACTTTTGGGGCCTGTTCGACGTCGGCCTGAAGTCTGCGCTGCGGGACCGCCGGGGCTGGACCGTACTGCTGGAGAACGACGCAAACCTTGCCGCCCTCGGCGACCGCTGGCGGGGCGCCGCTGTCGGCGTTGACGACGTTGTGGTCATCCTGGCCAGTGAGCGCCTCGGCTCCGGAGTGATCGATGGCGGGCGGCTTCTGCACGGCCGCGGCGGAGGCGCCGGCGAGCTCGCCTTCCTGGACATGGTGGAGGGAGTGGGAGATACGTACGGCATCGCGTTCCTTGCCAGGGCGTGGGCAGCCGACGCCCTCGCCGGGAAGGCTAAGAGCTCGCTTCGCGAACATGCTGCCGAGGGTGCAGAAGCTGCGCATGTCTTCGCTGCCGCCGCAGCAGGCGATGCCGTGGCGCTGAAGATCCTCGAACGGCTCGCCGACAGGATGGCGAGGGTGATCGGGGCCGTGGCCACCATCATCAACCCCGAGCTGGTGGTCATTGGCGGCGCTGTTGCCAACTCGGCCGGGGTGCTGCTGGGGCCGATCGCGGAACGCCTGAAGGAGTACACCGCCACTCCCCCACGCGTCGCGGTCTCCCGCTGGGCGATTCGATCGTCACCGTGGGCGCCGTACGGTGCGCCCTCGATTACGTAGAGAAGAACACCCTTGACCTGGAGCTCACAGCGCAGCCCTGAGTCGTTCCCGAGGCTACGGTTGCGGCTCCAGCGCCGCAGCAATGGGCAGTGTGCCGTCGCGGAATTCGATGGTGCGGCCGGCAGTGTCGGGCAGGTCCAGCACGGCAGCGGCCACACTGGCAGTGTTGCTGCGCGAGGTTTCCCTGCCGCCCGCCCCTGCGGGGTTGACGTCGATCCGCCCCGTCCCCGGTTGGTCCGTCAGCGTCCCGGGGCCAAGGACGGTCCAGGCCAAGCGGGTGCCGCGCAGGTACTCGTCCGCCGCCGCCTTCGCTTCCGCGTAGGCGAAGAAGCTGTTCTCCGCCGGAACGCCGTGGTCCCGTCCTGCGCCCAGGTAGGACACCATGACATAGCGTCCGACGCCGGCCTCCGCCGCAGCGTCCATGGACCGGATGGCCGCATCGCGGTCCACGGCGTAGGTCCGCTCGGGATTTCCGCCGCCCGCCCCGGCTGACCAGACCACGGCGTCATGGCCGGCGAGGCACGCGGCGATCGCCGCCGTCGTCGAGTTTTCAACGTCAAGGACCGACGGCGTTGCCCCCGTTGCCGCAACGTCCGGCGCGTGGTCCGGGTTGCGGATGATCGAGGTAACGCTGTGCCCCTCTTCCGTGAGCAGGGCGGACAGATGGAGGGCCACTTTGCCGTGGCCGCCGATGATTGCGATGCGGGTCATGCCACCATTCTGCCCCCTCTTGAGCAGGCAACGCGTCAGGCGAGCGTGCGGTAGCGGAGGTAGACCACGCCGTTGCCGAACCGGCGCTCTTCCAGGAGTTCCAGCCGCAGGTTCAGGCCGTCGGGGAGGAACCGTAGGCCGCCTCCCACCGCCACCGGGTTGAGGAAGACCCGGCATTCATCCACCAGACCGGCGTCGAGCGCGGCAGCGGCCAGTGTGGCGCCGCCGATGCCCAGGCTGCCGTCCGTCGCGTCCTTCAGCTCCCGCACCGCGTCGGGGCTGAAGGTGCGCTCGATCCTGGTGCGGGCCGTCGCAACCGTTGCCAGCGATGTGGAGTAGACAACCTTCTCTGCCGCCCGCCAGATCCGGGCGAAGTCCTGGATTACCGGCGGGTCCCCGGCGCCGCCCATGGTCTCCCAGGCTGACATGACCTCGTACATGCGTCGCCCGAACAGGCAGGTGCCGGCCTCACGTTCGAGATCGTTGATGAAGCCATGGACTTCCTCATCCGGGGCGCTCCAGTCGAAGTTGCCGTTGCGGTCCGCGACGTAACCGTCCAGGGACGCGATTCCTGAGTAGATGAGCTGGCCCATGCGCCCCATTGTGCCCCTGGCCGGGGCGGATGGGTAGGCAGCACCCGGCCGCGCGGCGGCTTGGCTTTGCGGTGACGGGTGAGCTCTCGGCGCTAAGCCCCGCTCTAAGCGCCGAGAGCTCGCTCCTCATTTGATAAAGAACTGTTGCGCCATGGTCCAGAGGTTGGTGGTGGTCCAGTAGATCAGGACGCCGATCGGGAAAAGGAGCCCGCCCACGCCGAAAACGAGCGGGAGGACATACAGGATCACCTTCTGCTGGCGCACGAGGGGATTATCCGTGGTTTCGTCAGTCAAATCCCTGGCCATGACCCGTCTTTGGGCGATGAACTGCGAGGCCGTCATAATCAGGATCATCAGGAGCGTCAGTACTGCGACCGCCGTGGGATCGCCGTCAATGCCGTGCCGCACGGAGGCTGACAGCGGGGCGCCGAGAATGCTTGAACCGTCGAACTGCACCACCTGCTCAGGGCTCATCGCTCCGATGCCTTGCGACTGGCTGGCTGCGGTCGGGATGCCAGAGAGCAGTTGGAAGAGCGCGAGGAAGAACGGCACCTG
>JBKKDH010000458.1:0-17220 GCA_046708445.1 Arthrobacter sp. | reverse complement strand
TCGCGGAAGCGGTCTGAGACCGTCAGATTTCGTCCGCTGATCATAAACTCCATGGTGCCCTCCAAATGACTTCGGTGACACGACGGCGGCACTTCCTAGGGCCGATCTGCTTGACAGTCGAGCCCCTTTCCGAGCCGCTATCGACAGGTACATCTGTTCTTGGTACCCACAACCGACGTTAGTTCATAGGCACAGGTTATTCATCCTTTCTTCGTTTATTTTTTTCTATGTCAGCCCCCGTTCCGCCAGCTTCCGCCGATACCGTTCCGCCGCCAGCTGAATCGGGCGGGCGTGTCGCCGCGAGCACCACTGCGCCGGCCACAACGGCCCCGCTTTCGTGCAGTGCGCGGGCAGCTTCTGCGAGCGTCGCACCTGTAGTCAGAACGTCGTCGATGATGATGCACCGACGGCCGGCCACGACATGGACCTTCCGCCCCGCGACGCTCATCGATCCCCGGACGCGGCTGGCCCGGGCTCCGCGGCCCAGGCCCTTTTGACCGCCGGGGATTCCCTCCGGGCCGATTCGCCCACGCGATTTCCGCAGTACGTCCAGCACCGGAGTAGCCGCCCGCATGCCCGCTGCGGCCGGAGAGCCAAGCAGCAGATGCACAGGGCTGAAGCCTCTCCGCACGAATGCACCGGTGCTGCTCGGGACAGGCACCAGGGCGACGAGGTCATCGTGGTGCGCAGCAGCGGCGACGGCATGGACCAGGGCCCGTGACAGTACACTTCTGAGCTGGTGCTGGCCGTGCCCCTTGAAGGACAGGACGGCCTGCGCCAGCTCGTCCCGGTAAGCCCCAGCCGCGACGACGGGGAGTATCACGCCGCCGTCGATATCCATGAGTGCAGGCGCCTGCGCTTCAGCCCTGAACGGGTGACGCGTCAACTGCCGGACCCTCCGTTCGCAGGCTACGCACAGGACCAGGTCTTCCGCCCCGCAGCAGACGCAGTCGACGGGCACGGCCAGCGCCAGCAGCTCAGCGACTGCGGCTGCGCCCTGGTCGACTGTACGCATGAGCCACCGGCGGTGCACTCCCCTGTGCTTGGCGGGCTGCAGTGACAGCGGCCGGAGGTCCGGATCAACCCGCAACGGATCAACAGGGGCCGGACGGACGGGGCCGCCGTTGTTTTCGGCGGATGCTGCAGCGGACACTCCCTCATCCTGCCGTCCCGGAGACTCCCGGCGAAGGGCCGGGACCTCCTATGTGGATAAGACCGGCATCCTGGCCCTAGCCAGCAAACGACGGGTCAACCGGGCCTTTGAGCTGCGGCGACCAGCCGTTGCCCAGCCGCTGGAAAATGCCGTCGGCGGATTGACCGTAGATCTCCTCGGCGCCATTGCCGGCGCTGAGCCCCACGAGACCGGGCCAAGGCGCCAGCTGTTGTGGCTGCCCGGAGGTCAGCGACAGCAGCTCAGGCGTTACGTTGGCTGCTGCCGCACCCTTCATGACCGCCACGACGGTGTCACTGACCCAGACGCCCTGGTCCGGGTCAGTCCCGGTTGCCAGGGTGATGGGCGGCGTCAACTCCTTTGGCGTCCCGTCGGCCGCACGGATGATGCCCGCGACCTGCACCCGGGTCTTCCCGTTCTGTTCGGAGATGACGAGCACCCGCACGCCTTCACGGGAGATCCTCAGGTCCTTCACCGTTCTTCCGGCTAGCCACGCCGGAGACAGGGTGACGTTCGGTACAGCCGCGCCTTCCGCCACCCCCACAGGCCGGTAGGCCACGATTTCCGTACCGCCGGCAGCTCCCGGGCCGGCCGTCCACACCCAGTCATGGAGGCTGAAGGTCGGATGCGTGAGCGTGCTGCGAGTGGTGAGCGCCCTCGCGGGCTGCCCCGGAACCATGCTGTAGAGCGTGGTCCGGCTTTCATTCAGGAATGCCACCGTCTGCGACACCGGCGATTCCGCCGGGTAGCGCGGACCCAGGGCGGACACCGGCTGCATGTCCGGCAGCGGAGAAACGCGGTTGTTCTCGTAGCGCACCAGTTCGTTGCCGCTGACGGCGACCTGCCGGGCCGGGACGCCTTTGTTCTGGACAGGCGGCAGCACCGAGCCGTTGTCCTCGACCCGAACCAGGTCCTGGTTGGCACGCAGCTCAACGTTGACCACATCCGGCTGGCTGCGGAACGTCAGCGCCAGCTGCGTCTGCATCCTCAGCCTGTCCTCCGTGGATGCTTCCGACAGCTCCTTGGCTGAGAGGTCTACCTGCGCAGCGCCGGACACCACGGGGACAGACTCCCTGGCAAGTTTGATGCCGGACGGGAATGCGCTGACCACAGCACCGCGCAGATAGGGGGCGGGGCCGGCGAGCAGGGCGCTGGTCATTGCTTTGACGGTCTTGTTCTTGATGAACCAGCGGTCGTCGGGAACGGCGTAGGTGAAACTCGGATCGTAGAAGTAGATCGGATACGCGCCGTAGATCACCTTGAAGGTTTCCTCCGGGATGGCTGTTCCGTCCGGAATGGCCGAGATCCGCCATTGGCCGTCCACCTGGGTGACCGTGGCCGGGATGTTCTCCTTGGTACCTTCCGGTGTCTGCGTTGCGATCCCGTCCGCATCGACGGTGTAGGCAACGTCCAGCTCGTAGTTGTAGACGTTTTCGACGGCGGTACGCACCACGCGTGCCTCGCGGTACACCAAGGCGCGCTGGTCCGGTTTCCAGGCCACGGAGGATGCCTGGGTCAGATATTCGCGGGCTACAGCGTAGTCGTCCTCGTAGCCGCTCCCGGCCCGGTAAAAGTCTTCAATGATGTTCTCGGGGGCAGCACCGGGCTGCGGCGCGGCCGGCAGGAAGACCGGAGCGTTGAGGTTGCCCGCGCTTTCGTCGGTGCTCTTCCCGACTGGTCCGGCCGTCGGGATCCGCGCGCAGCCGGCGACGAAGAGAACCAGCAGCAACACGAGGACGGCGGCCCGGTGGCGCCGGAGCGGCTGCGGGCCTGTCATGACGGCTCCTTAGGCGGCACGTGCGTTGCGGTCTTCGATGATGGAGGCGCTTCCTTGCGAAAAATTACAGCCTCCGCGGGCTTGGCCGCAGGGCCCGGACCGAGGACCAGGACATTGCTCTCTGCCGGCACTCCCGGCAGCACAATGTCCTCCGGTTCAAGCTGCACCGGCGACCTGTCGATCTCTTCGCCCTGCCGGAGGGGGACGGTCAGCCGGAAGTTGGCTCCGCTCCCCTTGTTCCCCCACGCCTGCAGCCAGCCGTTGTGAAGCTTGGTGTCCTCCATGGCAATGGACAGTCCCAACCCGCTGCCGCCGGTGGTGCGTGCCCTGGCGGGATCGGCCCGCCAGAACCTGTCGAACACGCGCGCGGCTTCCGCCGGAGTCATGCCGATGCCCTGGTCCCGCACGGCCACACCGACGGCTGTCTGGTTGGCGGCCACCGTGATTGTCACGGGCTTTCCTTCCCCGTGTTCCACGGCATTCAGGATCAGGTTCCGCAGAATCCTGTCGATCCGGCGTGAGTCCATCTCCGCCACTATCCCGCCCGCCGGTGCCCGAAGCACGATTTCCGAACCGTATTCAGCCGCCACCGGCGCGGCACCTTCAATGGCATGGGCGATGACCTGCAGGATGTCTTCCGGCTCGGCATCAAGCACGGCCACCCCGGCGTCAAAGCGCGAAATTTCCAGAAGGTCGGACAGCAGGGACTGGAACCTCTCCACCTGGTTGTACAGCAGTTCGGCAGAGCGTTTGTTGATGGGATCGAAGTCATGGCGCGCATCGAAGAGCACTTCCGCGGCCATCCGGACGGTGGTCAGCGGCGTCCGCAGTTCATGGGACACGTCCGAAACGAACCGCTGCTGCATCTGGGACAGGGTGGCCAGCTGGGTGATCTGCTCCTGCAGGCTGGCGGCCATGTGGTTAAAGGACGCCCCGAGGCGGGCCACCTCGTCCTCGCCTTTGACCACCATGCGCTCCTGCAACTGGCCGGCAGCCAGTTTTTCGGAGACGACGGCGGCATGGCTGACCGGGCTGACCACGTTGCGTGTGACGTACCAGGCAATGGCGCCGATCATCAGGACCAGCACTGCGCCGCCGGCCCACAGTACGCTCTGGATTTCATCGAGGGTCTGCTGTGCGGTGTTGAGGTCGTAGATCAGATAGAGCTCGTACACGGTTCCGTTGAACGTCACCTTGTTGCCGACGGCGATGCCAGGCCGGTCTTCGGTGCCCACCGGAATGACGGTAGAGGCCCAGTACTGGTCCTTGCCGGATTCCTGCACCGCCTTGCGCAGTTCCGGCGGGATAACACTGACCGTCAGCTGGTCGGAGGCCCGGGATTCCACCCAGCGGTTGCGTGGTTTCGTCTGCTGCGGCATGGCTTCAAAGACATACCGCCGCTGGATCACCGAGCCCCTGCCCTCGACCGCGTTCAGGGTGTCATAGACAAGGGTGATGACGCTGGACTGGTCCGTGACCTGGGCACCGTCAAAGGTGTCCTGAACCTGCTTGACGTTGTAGCGGGTCTCGGACTCGGCCTGCGTCAGTCGCTCTTGGAACAGGTTGTTGGCGATCTGGTTCGAGAGGTACGCACCCACCACGGCAAACGACGTGACAGCCAGCAGCAGGGTTGTCAGCACCGTCCGGAATTGCAAGGACCGGCGCCACCGGCGGTGCAGCGACTGCACGATGTACCGCAGGGCAGGGAAAATCCGGCTGATACCCGTGCGGACGAGGCGGGCGACACGCAGGCTGACAATGACTGCCCGCCGTTTCCAGATGCGGGCCCTGAATGGAAGCTGCTCGAGACCGGCCGCCAAGGAGTCTGTGTGCTCCGGGGCAGAGTGGTGTTCGTCCGGACGTGCAGGGCATTCTTCTGCGGGTACGTCCGGAACGCGCCCGCCATCTGCACCTGTTGGGTCAGGAACCTGCTTTGTAGCCGACACCACGAACCGTCAATACTACTTCCGGGGCTTCCGGGTCCCGTTCGATTTTTGACCGGAGGCGCTGTACATGGACATTGACCAGCCTCGTGTCCGCGGCATGGCGGTAGCCCCAGACCTGCTCAAGCAGCAGTTCCCGGGTAAACACCTGCCACGGTTTCCGGGCGAGGGCAACGAGCAGATCGAACTCCAGCGGCGTCAGGGAAATGCGTTCGTTTCCGCGGTTGACGGTGTGGCCGGCCACGTCAATGGTGACGTCTGCGATCCGAAGGGTTTCCGGAGCCTTCTGGTCCCCCGGCCTCAGCCGTGCCCTGACCCGCGCTACCAGCTCGGCCGGCTTGAAGGGCTTGGGGACGTAGTCGTCGGCGCCGGATTCAAGTCCGCGGACGACGTCGGACGTGTCCGACTTGGCAGTGAGCATCACGATGGGCACGTCCGACTCGGAACGAATCTGCCGGCAGACCTCAATGCCATCCACGCCGGGAAGCATCAGGTCGAGCAGCACGAGGTCCGGCTTCGATGAACGGAACACATCCAGCGCCTGGCCGCCGTCAGCGCAGAAGACCGGCTCGAAGCCGTCATTGCGCAGGACAATTCCGATCATCTCGGCCAGCGCTTCGTCATCGTCTACTACCAGAATGCGTGCCTTCATAGTTATATATTCCCTTATTGACCACCCTTTGTCCTGTTGATCGCCGCCACGGCATGGCGCAACGCTATGACGCCGGACGCCGGAACTATAGGCTGGGATCGTGCCGGCCCTTGCCGGACGCCTCCGCCGCTGACCTGCGGCAACGGCGCCCGGCCGCGAGCGTCCGGCTCCGCCCGGGGGAAGGAACAGGTTGTCACAGCAGGATCCGAACATGCAGCAGCCACCAGGGGGCGGCGGGCCGCCGTGGCAGCCGCTACCTGGTTCCGGCCCGCCCCAGTGGGGAGGCCAGCCTGCGTGGGGTCCACCCGCCGGCCCGGCGCAACCCCCACAGTGGGGGCAGCCGCCCTACAATCCCTACGGCGGTCCGCCGCCCTACCGCCAGCCGCAGTACGTTGCCCCGCCCAAACCCGGCATCATTCCGTTGCGCCCGCTGATGTTCGGCGAAATCATCGACGGCTCCTTTCAGACCATCAGGCGCAACGCCAAGGCAATGTTGGGAGCGGCCCTGCTGGCCCAGTCGCTGGCAGTGGTCCTGACCGCCGTCCTCACGGCAGGCTCTGTGGCCTCGGCGGCCTCCCTGGAAAGCTGGATCGAGAGCCTCAACGAGCAGGACATGGTGTCGGTGGGTTTTGCCTTCGTGGCGGCATTCCTGCTGGTAGCCGTCCTGACGGTCTTCCTTACGGCAGTTCTCCAAGGCGCCATGGTGGTGCCCGTAGCCCGTTCCGTGCTCAACCGCACCACGGGCTTCCGGCAAATGTGGATGCTGGCCAAGTCGCATGCCGGCGCCCTGATCCGGCTTGCGTGCCTGATGGTCCTTGGCTGGCTGCTGGGAGCAGCACTTTTTATCGGCCTCGCGGTCGTCGTGATCGCTGCGGCGGGTGGAATTGGCGCGCTCATCCTGATCCCCGTCGGATTCGGCGGCTTCGCCCTTTTCATCTGGATCTATATCAAGATCCTGGTGGCCCCTGCCGCCGTGGTGATCGAGGAATTGGGCGCCGTGGACGGACTCCGCAGGTCATGGCAGCTGACCCGGGCCAACTGGTGGCGGGTCCTGGGAATCTCCTTGGTGGTGGCCATCATGGTGGGCGTCATCGCCCAGGTGGTGACCATCCCTGTCAGCCTGCTTCCGGCGTTCTATACGTCCGTGGTCTCACCCCACGGCGGCCCGGACCAGGCGATAGCGGCGGCCGTTGTCGTCGCCATCGTGACCGCCATCATCACCGCCCTTGTCGGGGCCGTCGGTTATGCCTTCCAGACGGCCGTGATGGCATTGCTCTACCTGGACCTGCGTATGCGTAAGGATGGCCTGGATATCGCGCTCTTACGCCTGCTGGAATCCGGGGACGACCCCGACGGCGTTCCAGGCCGCGGCATCACGGTACACGGATGGCCGGGACAGGGTGGTCCTTCCAACACCGCAGGACCCGTGTACCGTGCCTGGCCTGATGTCCGCTGAACCCCCCGTCCTGCCCGACGCCGACGAAGCGCGCCGCTGGGCCGTCGAGGAACTGGCCAAACCCGAGTACCGAAGCGCCGAACCTGGCTGGCTGGATGCACTGTGGCGCGACTTCCTGGACTGGCTGGCCTCGCTGGACGGCCCGTCCGGCGTTGAAGGAAACGTTGCGGCGCCGCTGACCGGGGTGGTCATCGCAGTCCTGATAGCCGCCGCCGTCATCGTGGCACGTCCCCGCCTGAACGCCCGCACGAAGAACCTGCAGGAGGTGTTCGACGACGATACGTCCGTGAGTGCCTCGGACTACCGGGGAAGCGCCGCAGCCGCAGCAGGCCGCGGAGACTGGGCCGCCGCCGTCGTGCACCGTTTCCGCGCGCTGGTCCGTGCCGCCGAAGACCGGAGCATCCTGGACGCCAGGCCTGGCCGGACCGCAGACGAAGTGGCACGCGAACTTGCCGGCGTTTTTGTTCCCGAGGCCCGGCGGCTTGACCAGGCAGCCAGGACATTCGACCGGATCCGCTACGGGCACGGCGCCGCAGAGCGGGCTGACTACGAAGCCATGACAGCCCTCGACGCTTCCCTGCAGTCCCTGAGGCCCGGCGAGGCTCCGGCACATCCTCTAGTTGCCCCATGACAACGGACCTGGATGCCGGCACCGCAGCCGTGTCCGGTGACGCGCCCGGGCAGCCCGTGCCTGGCGGGCCATTGGGCTGGGTCAGGCGCCACCGCGCCTCGGCAGTGGCGGCAGCGGTGTTCGCCGTCGCGCTGGCTGTCACGATCGTCACGCAACTGACCCCGAAGGGCGACTCGGTTCCGTTGTCCGTTCGGAACTCAGGGCCCGACGGCGGACGGGCAGTAAGCGAAATACTGGGCCGCCACGGGGTGGATGTTGCCAGTGCAGACTCGTTCGGCACCGCACTGGCGGCCCTTCAGGCCGGCACGGATTCCACGCTCTTGCTGTACGACCGGAACGGCTTGCTCGACGAATCGCAGCTCGAACAGCTCACCGTGGAGGCGACGCGCGTGGTGCTCGTGACGCCGCGGCTCAACACCCTGACGGCGCTGGACGCCGGAATCAACCAGGCCGGGGTGGTGCCTGAAACCTCGCCCACGCTGGAGCCCGGGTGCTGGAACAACGATGCCGAAACAGCTGGAACGGTTTCAGGGGAGTCCGGTTTCCTGTATGGCAGTGAGGGCGATGGCGAGAACACTGTGTGCTACCGTCCGCCCGGTTCAGAGGCCGGCCTGCTCGCGTCCACCGAGGACGGGACGCTGACGGTCCTCGGAAGCACTGCGCTGATCAGCAACGCCGGGCTCGATGAACGCGGCCATTCGGCCCTTGCGCTCCGGACCCTGGGCGGTTCCGAGGACCTGGTCTGGTACCTTCCCGGGCTGGCGGACGTGAGCGGCGCCGGATCCCCACAAACGCTCAACGAGCTGGCCCCTGACTGGGTGTCGTACCTCGGTCCCTGGCTGGTGTTTGTCGCCGCCCTTGCCATCCTCTGGCGTGGCCGGCGCTTTGGTCCGCTCGTTTTTGAGCCGCTGCCCGTCGTGGTTAAGGCCGCGGAAACGGCGGAGGGCAGGGCGCGCCTCTATCACGATTCACACGCAGTGGACCGTGCCCGTGACAACCTCCGGGCGGGTACCTTGGTCAGGCTGGCAAAGGAACTCCGGCTCGGACCCGACGCCTCGGCCGACGACGTTGCCCGGGCCGCGGCGCTGATTGTCGACCGGCCTGAGAGCGGCCTGCGGGAATTGATCAATGAACGGCCCCTGAACGAAGCCAGGCTGGTGCGATGGTCCCAGGAGCTGGCCGACCTAGAGAACGAGGTAAGAACCCGATGAACGAACAGCTGCGCAGCCCGCAGATCCTGGACCCCCTGCAGCACGATCCTGCGCGACAGGCACTCCTGGACGTCCGGAACGAGGTGGCCAAGGCAGTTGTCGGCCAGGACTCCACCGTCACAGGAATGCTGATCGCCCTCCTCGCCCAAGGGCACGTGCTGCTTGAAGGCGTGCCGGGCGTGGCCAAGACGCTGCTCGTACGGGCCCTCTCAGCGTCGTTGAGCCTGGACACCAAACGCGTGCAGTTCACTCCTGATCTAATGCCCGGCGATGTCACGGGATCCTTGGTCTACGATTCGCACACCTCTGAGTTCAGCTTCCGCGAGGGGCCGGTCTTCACCAATATCCTGCTGGCGGACGAAATCAACCGCACGCCGCCCAAGACGCAGGCATCGCTGCTGGAAGCAATGGAGGAGCGCCAGGTTTCAGTGGACGGGGTGTCCCGGCCATTGCCCGCGCCCTTCCTCGTGGCAGCAACGCAAAACCCGGTGGAGTACGAGGGGACCTACCCCCTGCCGGAGGCCCAGCTGGACCGGTTCCTGCTCAAGCTCACCATGCCGCTTCCGAACCGTACGGAGGAGATGGAAGTGATCCGTCGGCACGCGTCCGGGTTCAGTCCCCGGGACCTGGCCGGCGCCGGTGTCCGGGCAGTCGCCGGCGCGCAGGACCTTGAGCGCGCGCGGCAGGCCGTGGCCAACGTCGCCGTCGAACCCGAGATCATCGGCTACATCGTGGACCTGGTCCGCGCCACCAGGACGGCACCCTCATTCCAGCTGGGTGTCTCTCCCCGGGGAGCCACAGCACTCCTGAACACCTCGCGGGCATGGGCCTGGATGTCCGGCAGGAGCTTCATCACCCCCGACGACGTCAAGGCCCTGGCGTTGCCTTGCCTCCGGCACCGGGTGGCACTACACCCGGAAGCGCAAATGGACGGCGTCCGGGTGGACGACGTGCTGACCAGCATCCTGGCCTCCGTGGCCGTTCCCCGCTGACCGGGATGGCACTGTCCGGGCGCTTTGTACTCCTTGCCCTGCTGGGGCTGTTGCCGGTGCTGTTGCTGCCCGGGTGGTGGACGGTGCTCGGCGTCGTCGGCGTGCTCGCCGCAATCCTGGGCCTCGAGCTTGGCCTCGCAGCATCGCTGCGCGGCGTTGACGTCCAGCGCCAGGATCCTGGCCAGGTGACGCTGAACGGCGTGGCCCATTCAGTCCTGACGGTCCGCAACCAGGGCCGGCGCCGGCTGCGTGGGCTCATCCGGGACGCATGGCAGCCCTCAGCCGGAGCGCAGAACCCGGTCCAGCCCCTGGACGTCCCTGCCGGTGAGCGCCGCCGGGCGCAGATCACGCTCCGCCCAATCCGGCGCGGGGTCCTGCTGGCTCCGCACGTCACGCTCCGTTCCTACGGGCCGCTGCGGCTCGCGGCCCGCCAGCGCACCATGCCTTGCCCCGGGTCCCTCCGCGTCCTGCCGCCCTTCCACTCCCGCAGGCATCTGCCATCCAAACTGCGTAAGCTGCGCGAACTTGACGGCAAGGCCGCCGTGCAGATCCGTGGGGCGGGCACGGAGTTCGATTCGCTGCGGGACTATGTCCGCGGGGATGATGTCCGGTCGATTGACTGGCGGGCAACCGCCCGCCGTTCCGCCGTCGTCGTACGGACGTGGAGGCCGGAACGGGACCGGCGCGTGGTCATTGTGCTGGACACTTCACGCACATCGGCGGCACGGATCGACGACGAGCCGCGCCTGGACACAGGCATGGAAGCTGCCCTGCTGCTGGCGGTCCTTGCTGAACGCGGCGGTGACAGGGTTGACTTCCTGGCCTTCGACCGGCGCCCACGGGCAAGGGCGGGATCGGCGGCGTCGGGAAACCTGCTGGGCCAGCTTGTTCAGGCGATGGCACCCCTGGAAGCCGAACTGATCGAGATGGACTGGCAGGGGATCCCGGGCCAGGTCAGGGCCGTCTCGGCCCACCGTTCGCTGGTGGTGCTCCTGACGTCCCTTGACGGCGGAGCCCCGGAGGAAGGGCTGATCCCCGTGGCCACGCGACTGGCAGGGCAGCACGTTGTGGTGGTGGCCGCTGTGCGTGACCCCCTGTTGGGCCGGATGCTCAAAGAAAGGGACACTGCCGCAGGCGTTTTCCGGGCTGCAGCCGCCGAACGTACCCTGCTGGAGCGTGAGGCCGTCACCGCCCAGCTCCGCCAGCACGGCGTGGAAGTGGTGGATGCCGAACCGCACCAGTTGCCGCCGCGGTTGGCGGACATGTACATCCGGCTGAAGGCTGCCGGTAGATTGTGAGATCACGGAAAGCGCCGGCGCCCATCCAGCCACCAGGAGGTCATGATGAATATTCCCATCTACCGGCAGGCTCTGGGTGCGGACTTTGACCGGCTGCAGCCTGAACTCCAGGACTACTTTTCACTCGACCCCGGTTCAGGGCAGTACGGCATCGGAGAAGGCGTCTTCGACGTCGTCGGTTGCAGGCAACGCTGGCTGCAGCCGCTGCTGAAACTGACATCCGGGGAGGAAGCGTTCTTCCCTGAGTACGGCGAGCGCATTCCGTTCAGGATTGAAAACCACGCCCACGAGGATCCGTTCGGACGCTCCAGCCTCACAGCCCGGCGCGAGATCAGGTTCCCTGGCCGGACCCGGATCTTCCAGGACACTACCAGCGCGGCCGAATCAAACGACGGCCCCCGGCTGGTGGACTATGTGGGCCGGTTCCGGCGGCTGGTCACCGACCTGAACCTCAGTGTCACGGAATCGGGCAGGCTCAGGGGTGTCTCTGAAGCCTCCCGGTTGTTCCTCGGTTCCCTCCGGATCCCGCTTCCTCCCGCCCTCGACGCCAAGGCCTACGCCGAACAGTGGTGGGACCCTGCCGCTGGGGACCATGGCAAGCACCGGATCCAGGTGAAAGTCATCCAGCCGCAGATCGGTCTGGTCCTGGTGTATGCGGGCAGTTTCGACTACCGGCTGCGACCCTATGCGGGCGGCAGCTCGGCCCGAAGCTTCCTCCCCCGGTACGCGCATCCGGACCGCTGGGAGGGCCGGACCTGACAGCCCCGGCATTCCTGGCCGCCTGTCGATGTCGGCCTGTGCCTAGCCCAGCGCCACCTGGTTCAGCCCGTCGGCCACCTGCGTCAGTCGGGTGAGCACGGCGGTGGCCGCCGCCGGGGACTGTCCGGCGAGACCAGCGGACGGGGTGACCCGCACGGTGCGCAGGGACGACGCCGGCAAGCCGAGCTGGTGCCACGGCCGCCAGACGGATTCGACGACGTCGGTCACTTTGGGCAGGTTCCCGGAGCTCACGTCCAGCGCGCCGGCCCACAGCCGCTTGCCGTCCTCGACGGCACCCGCCAGCTGCTCCCATTGCCGCGACGTCAGGGCCTTCAGGGGCACGGCGATGCCGTCCGCCCCCGCGGCCAGGATGCGGTCAAAGGGTGCTTCGATCTCCGGCACGGCAATAATGATTTCGGCGGCCCCCGCTGCCCGGAGGGCGGCGGTCACCACGCCCCACGACTCCGTGGCTTCCTGCCCTGCCACCGCACGCAGCGTCCGGTATCCGCTCGACGTCGGGATGGTGCCGGCCAGCACGGCAGCGATGTCGGGCTCGTCGAGCTGGACCACCAGCCGCGCTCCGGGAACTGCCGCCGAAACCCGTGACAGGTAGCTTCCCGCCCCGGCGGCCAGGGAAGCAGCCACATCCCGGCGGGCACCGTAATCAAGGAGGGCACGTTCGCCGTTATGCAGATGGAGGCCTGCGGCGAGAGTCATCGGCCCCACCAGCTGTACCTTCAGCTCGGTGGCCGGGGATTCCTCGGCTCCGGCGACGTCCGCAAGGACATTGATATCCGTCGACAACGCTGACACTGCCCGGCGAAAGTCCTTGCCGGGCCGGTCCACCAGCCGCCAGCCGAAGGGCTGGACATCCACCGCCATCTCAACCAGCAGCGACGCCGTGCGGCCCAGGGCATCGGAGCCCACGCCGCGGTCGGGGAGTTCGGCGAGGAACGGCAAGTGCGGACTGCCGAGTTCGCCGCGGATAATTCGTGCTGCCTCCGCTGGGTCCTCCCCCGGCCAGGGGCCCAGCCCGGTGGCGGTAACCTCCTGGGGGCCCGCAGCGACGGGCTCCGGCTCGCTTGGGTCCTGGCCGTTTTGGACCTGGCGGTGCCGTCCTGCTTCCTGTCGGCTGGTGTCCCTCACGCTACGACGGACGCCTGCGGCCCGGAGGGGACTCCTGAGACCTGCCTCGTCCCCTCGCCGGCTTCCTTGTGTCCGCTGTAGTCAGTGTTTGCCGTGGCCGCCTGGTGGTCCTCGGCGATGGCTTCGTGGTGCCGGATCACTTCGCCGATGATGAAGTTCAGGAATTTTTCCGCGAAGGCGGGATCCAGGTGGGCGTCCTCGGCCAGGCGCCTCAACCGGGCAATCTGGGCTGTTTCACGGCCGGGATCGCCCGCCGGGAGACGGTGGGCTGCCTTCAGGAAGCCCACTTTCTGGGTGGCCTTGAACCGCTCTGCGAGCAGGTAGACCAGGGTGGCATCGATGTTGTCGATGCTGGAGCGGATGGACAGCAGTTCCGCCATGACCGAGTTGTCCACCTGTCCGGCCAGCGAGCTGGCGGCGGCGTCGTAGGTTTCGGAGTCAGGAACGTCGTGGTTGTGCTGCGTCATGGTCCAAGTCTATGGGCAGGCGCGGAAAACCTTGGCGGTGTTAAGCGCCCGCCGCAACCATCCCGCTGTCGTCCTTCCCCTACCGCTCGGAGGGGGCACTCCGGCCTTGTCAGGCCGGAGTGTCCCTCCGCGGCTGCTGGTCAGATTCCCAGCAATGCCCGGTGCTCTTCGCGGCGCCGTGCCTGCTCTTCGGGATCAGGGACCGGGAGCGAGGCGATGAGCCGTTTGGTGTAATCGTGCTGCGGCGCCCCCATGACCAGGCTGCCGATCCCTTGTTCCACGAGTTTGCCCTTGTACAGGACACCCACCCAATGGGACAGGATGTCCACCACCGCGAGGTCGTGGCTGATGAACAATGCAGCAAATCCGAACTCGGCCTGGATTTCCTTGAACAGCTCCAGGACCTTGGCCTGTACCGACACGTCCAGGGCCGACGTCGGCTCGTCCGCGATCAGCAGCTTCGGGTTCAGGATGAGCGCGCGGGCCAGCGAAGCCCGTTGGCGCTGGCCACCGGAGAGCTCATGCGGGTACCGTGCCGCGTACGACGCCGGCAACTGCACTGATTCGAGCAGTTCACCAACGCGTTTGCGCGCCTGCGCCGGGCTCGGGTTGGTGTGGATGATCATCGGCTCCGCGACGCAGTCCCCGATGGTCAGCTGTGGGTTGAAGGACGCCGCCGGATCCTGGAAAACGAAACCGATGTCCTTCCGCAGCGGCTTGAACGTCCGCTCCTTCAGGTTGAGCATTTCGTATCCCAGCACCTTCAGGCTGCCCCCGGTGGTGCGGTTCAGCCCCGCGATGGCCCGGCCGATGGTGGTCTTTCCGGAGCCAGACTCCCCCACGAGCCCAAAAACCTCGCCTTCGGACACGGTGAAGCTGACGCCGTCAACGGCTTTGAAAGACGGAGTCCCCAACCGGCCCGGGTACTCGATGGTCAGGTTCCTTGCCTCCACCAGGACCTTTGCCTTTTGGTGGGCCCGTTCCGTCATGCCCTCCGACGCCGAGTTGTGCCCCAGGTGGGGTACGGCCGCCAGCAGCTTCTTGGTGTAATCCTGTTTGGGCTCGGCAAACAGCACGCGGGAGGTCGCCTCCTCCACCACGTCGCCCTGGTACATCACCACAACGCGGTCAGCCAGGTCAGCCACCACGCCCATATTGTGGGTGATCAGCACGATGGAGGTCCCGTACTTGTCCCTCAGGTCCCGCAGCAACTGCAGGATCTCCGCCTGGACGGTGACGTCCAGCGCCGTGGTGGGCTCATCGGCCACAATCAGCCCCGGGTTCAGCGCGAGCGCGGCGGCAATGACGACGCGCTGCTTCTGGCCACCGGAGAACTGGTGCGGGTAGTAATTGACCCGGTGCTCAGGATCCGGGATTCCCACTTTGCGCAGCGCCTCGATGGCACGGGCCTTCGCCTCTTTGCCGGAGACGCGCTTCCCGCCGCCGGCATGGGCACGGATGCCCTCGGCAATCTGCCAGCCCACAGTGAACACCGGGTTCAAGGCCGTGGAGGGCTCCTGGAACACCATGGCCACATCGCGGCCACGGATCTGCCGCAGTTTCGAGGCACTCACGCTGATGACGTTGTTTCCGTTGATCAGCACGGCCCCGCCGCTCGTGGCCGTTTCCGGGAGCAGCCCCAGAATTGTTTTGGCGGTCACCGTCTTGCCGGAGCCCGATTCACCGACAATGGCCAGGACTTCTCCGGCCTTTACCTCGAAGCTGACGTCCTTCACGGCGTGGACATCACCGCCGTCGGTGGCGAAGGTGACTTTCAGGTGGTCTATTTCCAGGACTGCCTGGCCTGCCGGGCTGTGCCTGTCCCCTAGGGAACCAAGGTTGATGGTCAAGATCCTCTCACTTCCACTTCGATAGCGGCCTGCGCACCTGAGGTCGAATCCGGGCTGCCCTTGCCGCCGGCTGCTTTGCGTCCACGAAGGCGCGGGTCGTTGAGGTCATTGATGCTTTCGCCCACCAGCGTCAGGCCCACCACCGTCAGGACGATGGCGAGGCCCGGGAACAGGCCTGTCCACCAGATCCCAGACGTGGTGTCCGCCAGGGCCTTGTTGAGGTCAAAACCCCATTCAGCAGCGGAGCTGGGTTCAATGCCGAAGCCCAGGAAGCCCAGTCCGGCAAGGGTGAGAATGGCCTCGGAGGCGTTGAGGGTGAATATGAGCGGAAGAGTGCGGGTGGCGTTCTTGTAGATGTGCCGGCCCATGATCCGGATGTTCGATGCTCCCACCACCTTGGCGGACTCCACGAACGGCTCGGCTTTCAGCCTGACGGTCTCCGCCCGGATCACCCGAAAGTACTGCGGAATGAACACCAGCGTGATGGCGGTTCCGGCAGCGAAGATGCCGCCGATCAGGCTGGACTGACCGCCGCTGATGACAATGGCCATCACAATGGCGACGAGGAGGGACGGGAAAGCGTAAACGGCGTCCGCGATAACTATAAGGATCCGGTCCAGCCAGCCGCCCAGGTAGCCACTGACAAGTCCAAGGACCACACCGATAACAATGGACATGAGGACTGCGACCACAATTACCAGGACGGCGGTCTGGGCACCCCACACCACCCGGGAGAAAACGTCATATCCTCCGACCGTGGTGCCCAGCAGATGCTGGCCGCCCGGCGCTTCCTGGGTGGGGAAATTGCCAGCTTCGTCCGAGAGTTGTGAATAGCCGAAGGGCGCAATCAGCGGTGCGAACAGGGCCGTGAGCAGGAACAGGCCTGTCAGGACCAGTCCGGCCACCAGCATCCCGCGCTGCAGTCCGACGCTCTTGTTGAAGTGGGAAATAACGGGAAGCCTTTTATAAAACCCTGCCCGGGGATTGACGAGGGGCTCAGGGCCTGCTGTGACGCTCATGTCAGTACCTCACGCGTGGGGCGATCAGCGCGGCCACAATGTCCACGGTGAAGTTGGTGATGGCGACGATGATGGCCAGCAGCACCACGATGCCCTGCACGGCCACGAAGTCGCGGGCCGTGAGGTACTCGGCCAGCTGGAAGCCCAGCCCCTTCCACTCGAAGGTGGTCTCGGTGAGCACGGCCCCGCCGAGCAGCAACGCGATCTGCAGGCCCATCACCGTGATGATCGGGATCAGCGCCGGTCGGTAGGCGTGCTTGGTGAGCAGCCGATATTCGGAGACACCGCGCGAGCGGCCCGCCTCGAAGTAGTCGCGGCCCAGGGTGCCGATGACGTTGGTGCGCACCAGGCGCAGTAACACCCCTGCGGTGAGCAGGCCCAGGGCGACGGCCGGCAGGATCGCGTGCTGGATGACGTCTCCTGCCGCTGCCATGTTCCCCGAGCGAAGCGCGTCGAGCAGGAAAATGCCGCTTTGGTTCTGCAGCGAGGTGAGCGCGAGTTCGGCGTTGATGCCGGCCCGGCCGGCAATCGGCAGCCAGCCGAGCCACACCCCGAAGATGAGCTTGAGCAGCAGCCCGGCGAAGAACACCGGGGTGGCGTAGCACAGGATCGCGAAGACCCGCAGGATCGCGTCGGGCCAGCGGTCGCGCACGTACGCGGCCAGCATGCCGAGCGGGATGCCGATCACCAGCGCGATGATCAGCGCGTAGAAGACGAGCTCGACGGTCGCCGAGCCGTAGGTCACGATGACCTCGCTGATCTGGCGGTTGTCGGTCGCGGTGGTGCCGAAGTCGAGCCGGACGATCTGACCGAGGTACTCGAGGTACTGGACGATGATCGGGCGGTCG
>JBKKDH010000457.1:0-14593 GCA_046708445.1 Arthrobacter sp. | reverse complement strand
GGACATCTGGCAGCGCGTGTTCACGGCCAAAACCCCCCGCGTAGCGCGGTGGGGCGGCGCCACCGCAGGCATCTACTGCATCCTCTACGGTGTTGCCGGCGCCCTGATCGGCATGGCCGCCAGCGTGGCCCTGTCCGGGATCGACATTGCGGCGAAGGACGACGTCTACGCCGAGGTTGCACAGACGATCCTCCCGGTCGGCATCGGCGGACTGGTGCTCGCGGCGGCCGTGGCCGCCATGATGTCCACCGCTTCCGGCGCCCTGATCGCCGCTGCCACCGTTGCCCGCGCCGACGTCCTGCCTTTTGTTGCCAGCTGGTTCGGCAAGGACATCAACACCGACGACACCGACAACCCCGAGCACGACGTCAGGGCCAACCGCATGTGGGTCCTGTCACTCGGCATCGTGGCCATCCTGATCGCCATCATTACCAAGGACGTCGTGGCGGCCCTGACCATCGCCTACGACATCCTCGTGGGCGGGCTCCTGGTGGCCATTCTTGGCGGCCTCGTGTGGAAGCGCGGAACCGGCCTGGCCGCCGCAGCCTCCATGGCAGTCGGCTCGGTAGTCACGCTCGGTACCATGATCGTGCTGGAGATCAACGCCAAGGCCCCGCTGGACGGCGTCTTCGCCAACGAACCGATCTACTTCGGCCTCATCAGCTCAGCCGTGGTTTACGTGGCGGTCTCGCTGCTCACCAAGCCCACGGATCCGCAGGTCATGCGGAACTGGGCGCGGCGCGTCGCCGGCAAGGAAAACGAAGTTCCGGTCACCGTGACTGCGCCGTAAAGGACCTCGACAGGGATCGAATTACCGCAGAGACTGACCCGAGCAACGCAGAAGCACGACGGCGACGCCTCCCTTCGCTTATCAGCGAACCGGAGGCGCCGCCGTCGTCCGTCCTACTCAGTCTCTGTTTCGCGGAACTCGTCGGGGTCCAGCGGGACCACGCGCTCCTCGGCGTCTACCTCAACCGGAGGGGACGGGATAACTACTTCTTCAGCGTCCAGGAATTCATCCTCTGCATCCCAGTCGTTCTCGTCAACCGGCGCATCCTCGGCGTAGTCATATGCGGGATCGGCTTCTACGGCATCAAGGTGCGGCATGTCCGGGTGCTGTCCGGTGGTGTTCATTATGCAACCTCCGTTTGTCCGCCACTGACGGGTCTTTCGGCTGGGCGCTGGCGGGCGCCACACTTTCATCACAGCACCGCCGGTGGCCCCGGTCAAGGGTCCGTGTACACGAGTGCAAGAGCCATCCGGGAACGGGAAATTTGAGGGAACCCGAAACTCTGGAGTGAGGTTCGCCAGCCGAAAAACCGCGGAATTCCGCGGTAAGCTGGGCCTTGCAATGGGGCCGAACCATGCCCCATCAAGCTCAGGAGTTCTGTGTCTCAGCACGCCAGTCCCGGCCAGCACCGCGACGCCCACGCACATTCTGCCCCGGCAGAATCCACCGCCGCAGATTCTGCCCGGCCCATTCCCGCATTGCCAGATTCTGTCCCGTCTGATCGCCACCCGGCAGGCCAGCCGTCAAATACCGAGCCCACGCCTGCGGACATCAGGCGCTGGCGCCAGTACCTGGCCGATGAACGCGCCGAGGCCGCCGTTTACCGGGACCTCGCGCAGAACCGGCTGGGCGAAGAACGCGAGATCCTCCTGGCCCTTGCTGAAGCCGAAGGACGGCACGAGGCGCACTGGCTCCGGCTCCTGGGCGGGCACGCCGAGAAGTCCCGCCACGCGTCGCTGCGCAGCCAGCTGCTGGGCTTCCTGGCCCGCCACTTCGGCTCGGTCTTTGTCCTGGCACTGGCCCAGCGCGCCGAAGGCCGCTCCCCCTATGCCAAGGACCCTTCCGCCACGCCCGCCATGGCCGCCGACGAACAGATCCACGAGGAAGTGGTCCGCGGCCTGGCAACGCGGGGCCGCAACCGGCTCGCTGGGACGTTCCGCGCCGCCGTGTTCGGAGCCAACGATGGCTTGGTCAGCAATCTGTCCCTGGTCATGGGCATGGCAGCGTCCGGCGTGGCCAGCACCGTGGTGCTCCTGAGCGGTATTGCGGGCCTCCTGGCGGGCGCACTGTCGATGGGTGCCGGCGAATTCGTCTCCGTCCGCTCGCAGCGCGAACTCCTCGCGGCCACACGGCCCACCCAGGTCACCCTTGCCGCAGCGCCCAAGCTGGATATCGAACACAACGAGCTCTTGCTCGTGTACCTGGCGCGTGGCATGTCCCACGAAGCCGCCGAGCACCGCGTTGCCGAACGCATGGGCCTGCTCTCCTGCGACTGCGATCCCAGCCTGTCCCTGCAGCCCGAACTCCCCGAAGCCGAGGACCAGCACGAAGCCGTAGGCACCGCCTGGGGCGCGTCTTTGTCCAGCTTCTGCTTCTTCGCCTCCGGTGCCATCGTGCCCATCCTTCCCTTCCTGTTCGGCATGACAGGCGTGGCCGCGCTGGTGGTGGCCGGCATCCTGGTGGGTCTGGCACTGCTGATGACCGGCGGCGTCGTTGGCCTGCTGTCAGGCACGTCGCCGCTGACGCGGGGACTGCGGCAGCTGGCCATCGGCCTGGGCGCCGCGGCAGTGACGTATGTGCTGGGCCTGGCCTTCGGCACCGTGGTGGGTTGATGGACAACGTTCCCCCGGGCCGCCCGCACACCAGCGGGAGGCGTTCAGCCGGGCGTTTTATGCGAAACGTCCTGCTGGGGATAACCGCCGGCACCACCGCACTGGTGGTCGGCGGCGTGTTCTACGGCGGCTCACGCGTTGGGGAACTTCTCGATATCCGGCTCGGCCCCGGAGCCGTTCAGCCGGGGGAATCGGGCGGCGTCCGGCCCGCCGCCGAGGGCCGGCCTGAGGCTCCCCCGCCCGGGCTCGAGGAGGAGGACGCGCCGCTGGGGACGCCCGAACCGCCCCCGTATGCGAGCGATTCCTACCAGTTCCTGGCCACGAACGACGACGGGACACCGGTGGGATATTCACCGTGCCGGCCGCTGCACTACGTGGTGAACGCGGACCTGGTCCCGGCCGGGGCGCAGGACCTCATCCCGGAGGCCATCGACACCATGTCGCGCGCCACCGGCATCCGCTTCATTTACGACGGCGCCACCACTGAACAGCCTTCCGCGCAGCGCGCTCCCTACCAGCCGGATTCGTACGGCGACCGGTGGGCGCCGCTGCTGGTCTCCTGGACCACCCCCGAGGTTGCGCCGCAGCTCAAGGGCAAGGTGATCGGCACCGGCGGAAGCACGCACTTCAGTTACGAGAACGGACCCAAGACCTTCGTCACCGGCAGCCTGGAGCTGGACGCCCCGCAGATCGCCGAAGAGCTGGAGCCGCCCGACGGCGAGCTGTACGCCACGGCTGTCATCCTGCACGAGCTCAGCCACGTGATGGGACTCGAACACGTGGATGACCACCGGCAGCTGATGTATCCGGAGATCGGCACCCCGGAAGGCCTCGCGGCGGGCGATCTCAACGGCCTGTACGAACTGGCCGGAGCCCTGTGCCGGAAAGACCTGTAGCAGGTACCGCAGCACGGGTCGGTCGTTAGGCCCGGGCCTGGTCCTGCGCGGCTTCCACCGCAGGATCGTCGATCTCAAGGAGTGTTTCCTGCACTTCGCGACCGCCCGAGGCAAACCAGATCGACACCATGCAAGCCCGCCCCTGAGGCCATGCCCGCACCCGGACGGCCGTTGTTGACGGGTTATCCACCACGGCCAGGAGTTCCACCCTGGTCAAGGTGAGCACGTCCTCCGGAAGTGCCGTTCCACGGTCATCGATCAGCTCGAACCGGAGGCCCCGGGATCGTGCCCTGCGGGCGATCGTTCGCAGGTCGGAAGTGGACAGAAACCGTCCACGGATGGAGTCGCGAAGCTCGCCCTCCAGCAGCTTCGCTGCCGCCTGTTCCTCGGGTCCGCAGGACTCCGTGAGCCGACGTAGGAGCGGCAATGCGTGGCCCTCCAGCGTAGGAAGCCATTCGCTCCGCGCCTGTTCCCGCGAGGAAATCCGGGCACGTTGCCGGGCGCACTGCCGCCTGCTCCGTTGACGCCGTACGGCGGCGCTATTGGCTGGACGGCTTCCTACGTCAAGATGCGGCCACATCAGCAGCACAGTGGTTCCGGCTCCGGGGGCTGACATGACAACTGCCTGTCCCCCGGCATCCCTCATCCGGGCAACCATCGATGTCCGGATTCCTAGGCGTTCCTCGGAGGTTGCCGACGGGTCAAAGCCCGGGCCGTCGTCGGAAATTTCCACTTCGACACCGAAGCGCAGGCCGTCCGCTGTCGGCCCTGCCTGCGGATTAAGTGGTACGGCCCGAACCTTCACGGTGGCCGGCGCCAATGCATGCAGGACGCTGTTCCGCATGGCTTCACCGGCCGCCTGCGTCAGGGCCTTCAGGCTGTCGACAGGTATGGCAAGCTCACGCAGGGACCCCGGGATAGGGGGGCGGATGATGCGGTTGAGCACTGCGATTTCGCCCAGCAGCTGCTCAAGCTCACGCGCACCAGCCTGCTGCGACCCGCGGGCCAAAGTGTTGTCCAGCCCTTCCCGGAGTTCCACGATTGCCGATGCCGCGAAGTGCCGGACCATTGTCGCCTGCTCGGGCGAATGTGACTGGACTGCGAGCGTCAGGACAGCCAGGACGGTGTCATGGACAAGGGACTGGATCTGACGCTTCTCTTCCTCATGTACCAGTGCCCGGTGTCCGCTCGGCCTCAATGATCCCGTCCTCTATTGCCCGTTGGTAAAGAGCGACCTTGGTGTAGGCAGGCCGGCCCGTAGCGGCATATTTCTCGCGGATGCGTTTCAGATTGGTGCTGACGGTGCTGGGCCTGACATTCATTCGACGGGCCACCTGGTCTCCGGACAACCCGGCTGCGTACCACTTCAGCGTCTCCCGTTCCCGGAGGCTGAGCCTTGCCATGACAAACACCGTGTCGCCATCGATGGCCGCGGCGACGTCGTGGTCATCGATCCGCTCCCCGGAAGCCACCTTCCGCAGCAGCGCCAGCGTGTCCCGGAGTTCATCGGTTTTCCGGGCTATCGCATGGGCACCGGCCTTGATGGCCTGCCGGAGATGGTCGGCATTGTCCGACTGTGTGTAGACAAGCACCGGAACCTTCGCAGCTACCAGTTTGCGGACGTTGTCACACGGATTGGAGCCGTCGGCAAGCGACATGTCCAGGACCGCCACATCGAGCGTATCCGTGCCACCCGCCAGCAGGGCGTCCACAGAATCGCACGCCCGTACCACCACTATTGCGGGATCAAAGAACCTGGCGTCCTGGCTTGCCGCCAAGGACAGCCCCGCCCTGGTGGCAGGGTGATCGTCCACTACCCCAACACGAACTGGATTCGTTCCCAAGCAGTTCCCCCATTGCCTGCGGTCCGACATAGCCGGAACCGGGTACGTAGCACACATTATCCACGGCGCAAGTCATACGCCCTAACTGCAGTTGTCCCATGTCAGAGGGTTTGCAGCGCTTGTTAGTCCAACGTAATTTGACGCCCTTTGCGTCCCTCAGGAAGCAGGCGCGAGCCGGGATGTGAGCCATTCATTCAGCGCCGGCCCCATGTCCTCCCGCTCACTGGCCAGGGTGAACACGGCTTTGAGGTAGCTGAGCTTATCACCGGTATCGAAGCGGCGGCCACGGAACACCACCCCATACACGCCGGAGCCCTCCCCGCTGGATGTGGCCATCGTCTGCAACGCATCCGTCAGCTGAATCTCTCCCCCACGCCCTGCAGGCGTGTTCTCGAGGACGTCGAACACCCTGGGGTGCAGCACGTAGCGGCCGATCACCGCAAGGTTGGACGGTGCTTCGTTGACGGCGGGCTTCTCCACGAGGGCCTTGACCACCACGTGATCCGAGCCCTCAACAGCTGCCACATCCGCGCAGCCGTAGGCACTGATCTCAGACGGTTCCACCTCCAGCAGGGCCACCACCGAGCCTCCGGTCTGCTCCTGCACCCGTGTTATGGCAAGGAGGATCTCATCCTGTTCGTGAATCAGGTCGTCACCGAGCAATACGGCGAAGGGCTCATCGCCCACGTGGCTGCGTGCCCGCAGCACAGCGTGGCCAAGGCCTTTAGGGTCGCCCTGGCGGACGAAATGGATGTCAGCCAAGGACGATGCCTCGCGGACGGCGGCCAGCCGGGTGTGGTCGCCCTTTGCTTCAAGCGTCTGTTCAACGAACGGGACGCGGTCGAAGTGATCCTCCAGCGCGCGTTTGTTCCGGCCTGTGATCATCAGGACATCGCTGATGCCGGCCCGGACAGCTTCCTCGACCACGTACTGGATGGCCGGCTTATCCACCACCGGCAGCATCTCTTTAGGCATGGCCTTGGTTGCCGGAAGGAACCGTGTCCCCAGCCCTGCCACCGGAATAACTGCCTTACGCATCGCGCCCCCAATTCACCAATCCAAGTTTTGGATGGTCCACATGGTAGCCCAAGAAAATTTCGGCTTTGTACGCGCAAATGGTCGTTATGGAAGGCGACGGGTGGGAATTGTCCCCCGCATGGGGGACAAAAACCGGCCGGATGTTAGGGGAGTAACACCGGACGCACGTTTCATGACGTCCTGTGAGGCGTGGACGGAGCGTGACGATGTGCCGCGTGGTGGCGTTGTCCCCATTTGCGGGGACAGTTCGCATTCCGGACCCTTCGCGTAGCGGACCCTGTTCGGCGTCGCCCTAGTCTGGGCCTCAGGGGAAGCAGGCGCGGCGTATCCATGCCGTCCGTCACCCGGAGTTTGATCCGACGGCGGACGCACACTTACGAACTGCGCCTATTGGCCGTTCCGGGCGCGCCGTCTTTTATTTTGGGGAGAAAGATGGCTACACCGGAAGCCGAAAAACTACACGATTTTCCATTGGCGCTGGCAGAAAAAGATGAACTTGAGTCCGCCAGGCATGGCGTCGTCCAGCGCGATCTCGAGTCTCCGTCACTAACCATGCTGGTCCTGCTGGCAACGCTTGGCGTCCTGCTCTACGCCTCGTTCCTCCTTAATCCAGCCAACGCCGGCGATCCGCTGCCGTTCATCATGGTCATTGTGTGCGAGTCATTCGTGATGTTCCAGGTCCTGATGTCCTTGTGGACGGCGTTGTCCGCCGCCCACAATCCACGGAATTACACGTACCACGAGGCGCGGCGGCAACTGTTCTACCCCACCAGCGAGGACCTCCATGACGGGCTCCTTGAGGGTGGCCCCGGAGGCCTGCCCTTGACGGCCGACGGCCTGCGGGACTGGATGCAGATCCACAACAACCGCGTCACGGTGGACGTCTACATCACCGTCTATGGCGAAGCGCTTCAGGTGATTGAACGGACGGCTTCAGCGGCCCGCGACCTTCGTGGACACCACCGGACCTACATCCTCGACGACGGCCGCTCGCCTGCCGTCGAGCGGCTCGCCAGGAAACTCGGCGTAGGCTACCTGACGCGCCCCGACAACAAAGGGGCAAAAGCGGGCAACATCAACGCTGCGCTTGACCGGACTCGTGGCGATTTCTTTGTGATTTTTGATGCGGACTTTGTTCCTTCCACCGACTTCCTGGTCCGGACGCTGCCGTTCTTCGGCGATAACGGCGTCGCCTTTGTCCAGACCCCACAGGTTTATGGCAATATCCGAAATTTCATTTCCAAGGGAGCGGGCTATATGCAGTCCGTGTTCTATTCCCTCACCCAACCTGGCAAGAACCGCTTCAATTCAGCATTCTGTGTGGGGACGAACGTGATTTTCCGCCGCAAGGCCATTGAGGAAATCGGCGGCATCTACGAGGGCTCCAAGTCGGAGGACATCTGGACGTCCCTCCTGCTGCATGAAAACGGCTGGAAATCGGTATACATCCCCACCATCCTGGCTGTCGGTGCCACCCCGGAAAACATTGAGGCGTACACAAAGCAGCAACTCCGCTGGGCCACGGGAGCTTTCGAAATCATGTTCCGGCGCAACACCCTTTTTTCGCCGAAGCTCAGCGTCGACCAAAGGCTGCAGTACTTCGGCACGGCCACGTTCTACCTTAGCGGTGTGGTGACCCTGGTGCTCCTGCTGCTCCCACCCCTGCAAATCTACTTGAACCTCACACCCGTCAGCCAGAGCACGCCCTTCCACATGTGGGTGCTCTACTACTCAGGGTTCTACGTCCTGCAGATCATTATGGCCGTGTACACGATCGGCTCATTCCGCTGGCAGACGCTCCTGCTGTCCACGGCCTCGTTTTCGATTTACACGAAGGCGCTCATCAACGCCTTCCGCAAGAAGGACACGGCGTGGCACGTCACGGGCAGGGCGGGTAAGGCGAACTCGCCCTTCAACTACATCCTGCCCCAGCTGCTGATGTTCGTATTCCTGCTCCTGACCTCCGTGGTGGGGCTGTGGAAATTCGGCTGGACGGGCCAGCTGTCGATCGCTGTCGTCTGGAACCTGATCAACACCTTCGCGCTGGGACTCTTCCTCGGCATTGCCGTGCGGGAAGCCGGGCAGATCCGACGGCGAGCCTCCACCAAACGGCGGCGGGCAATGGCGGCACGCCGCAGAGGCACAGCCCGCCCAGCGTTCAGTAAACTCACCACGCCCGACCTCGCGGCCTTCCAAAGACTCCGCAATATCCTGAAGGGGAGATCAGCATGATCCGGAAGATCGCTTCCATCATCATCGGCATTCTTGTGATTACGGCCGTATCCGGCGCCGGCCTGGTCTACAGCAACGACCAGGCCCATCACCTGTCCGCCGACAAGGCCGAGCTCGTTTCATCCATGTACACCATTGGCACCCCCTTCGGCGGGGCCGCCCAGTCTGTCAGTGTCGAGAACGGTGCCCTCGTGGAAGCCGGCCAGGAAATCCTGCGGCTTCAGAGCGCAACCCTCCAGCAGGCACGCGAGACCGCCCGCTTCAACGAAACGGGGGTGGGCTACCGCATGGAGGGAGTGGATGTCATCGTCTTCACAGCCACCGCACCCGGCCGTATCCGCGGCCTGGATATTGGCGCCGGATCCTTCGTGTCGGCCAACACCATCATGGCCACCGTGGACATCAAAGACACTCTCGCCCTGAGTGCGTCATTCACGATGTCCCCCCGCGACTACGCCCGCCTGTCGATCGGGGCGCCCATCACCGTCGATCTGCCGGACTCCACCACCGTGGTGGCCGAGGTCTATGACGTGGAATTCAGGGCAAGCACCACTGACAACGCTGCCACGGTCATCAAAGCCCGCAGTGCCGATCTGGAGTCCAGGAGCACGTTCACGAGCGGCGCCCCCGTGACGGCCAGGCTCAAGCTGGACAATGACGAAGACCCTGGCAGCTGGCTTTCACGGCAGCTCCGCAAGCTGGTGACTCCCGATGGATTCCGCGACTAAGCCAAGGACCAAGACCATGAGCCCCACAGCACGTGCAACAACGGCAGCCAAGCCGCCACGGGCAGCGGGCCGGAGCGGCACTGTGGCAACCTGTGCCGCCGTCGCACTTCTCCTCTCAGCCTGCACGGCGGTAGCCGGGACCGGGGAAGGGGGCGGACCGGTGGTGGATGCCTGGTCTGCCGCTGCCTCGGACGCAGCGGCAGGGCTGCCCCGGGCCACCGGCCCGTACCGGGGCACGGTCCGCGTGGCGGAAGGGATCAACCCGCCCACGAACACCTGGATCTCGGGAGCCGTCTTCGGACAGGTTCCCAACCCGGTCTTTACCGGAGTGCTCGCATTCAAGCCCGCAGCGGACGGCTTCGGCGTGGGCCTGCCCAAGGTGGAGGCCACCGCGAAGGCCATCTTTGGCGCCTATCCCGAAGACCTGCGTTTCAGGGTTCCCGCTGACGGCGTGGAACTGACCAAGATCGATTCCCTGAGTGCAACTCTGACCTACAGCAAGGGCACCAAGGAACTGGGCAGGCTGACAGCGGCCGAGGGTTGGCCCTACCTCGCCTACGAGGCAGCGGCGGCGCATGCGTTGTCGCTGGCCGTGCCCGCCACCGATTCGGACGGAGGTGCCACCCTCAAGGTGGCGGGCAAGACCTACCGGCTGCTGGGCGCGGAAGTGAAGTCCACGGCCAACGCCACTTCCATCGACCTGGAGGCCGGCGAAACCGTGTTCCTCTATGCCGAGCCGGAGAACGCCACGCCGGAGGACCTGGCGGCACTGCAGTCCGGGGCCGTCCTGCTCAAAGGCACCTCCACGGTTTACGCCGTCGAGGACGGCCAGGCAACCACCACCTACAAGCTGGATACGGCCGGAACTCCCACGGTGTTCGCCGGGCGTCCGCACCACAAGTACAGCACCGGGCAGAAGCTGGAGGCCGGCTACGCCTCCGCGTACGGGGACCTGTCGTTGAGCCAGGGAAACGAGTTCACCTTCAGCGTGGCCGAGGTGAAGCCGGAGACGCGGCTGGACCTGGCCGGCCTGACGGAGGAGGAGCGCCAGCTGCTGGCTTCAACGGTCACCGCCGACGCGGCCGGCGTGGATTTCAAAGCGCCCGATTCCTACTACGGTGGAAAGGCCCTCTACCGGGCCAGTAACCTCTACGTGCTGGCCAAGGACCTGGAACTGGCTGACGTCCAGTCCCGCCTGAAGGACAGCATCGTCGCGGAAATGGACTTGTGGTTCGCCGCAGGCGGGTGCCAGGGAGCCACCGAGAAATGCTTCACCTATGACCCTGTCCTGAAGGGGCTGGTGGGGCAGGCGCCGGCCTACGGTTCGGATGAACTCAATGACCACCACTTCCACTATGGCTACTTTCTCTACGCTCTCGGTGTTTTGGCGCAGGACGATTCGGCCCTGGTAGCCAAGTACCGCCCGATGGCGGATCTCATGAGCGCCGACATCGCCTCGCTGTCCGCCACCGAGGCCTTCCCGCAACGGCGCTCGTTTGACGACTGGGCCGGCCACTCATGGGCATCGGGCACCTCGCCGTTCGGTGACGGAAACAACCAGGAATCCAGCTCCGAGGCCGTCAACGCCTGGGCCGGGCTGACGCTCTGGGGTGAGGCCTCCGGGAACGGGCCCCTGCTGGAGGAAGCCCGCTGGATGCTCAGCAACGAAGTCCGTACCGCACTGGACTACTGGGTGTATCCCGAACTGCCTGAAGGCTTCACGTCACCGCTGGTTGCCCTGAACTGGGGCGGCAAACGCGACTACGGGACCTTCTTCGACTCGGCGCCGTCGGCCATCCTGGGCATCCAGCTCATCCCGTTCGGCCCCACCATGGATTATCTGCGGACTGATCCGGCGGAGATCACCGCGTTGGTGGCCGCGGCGATCCCGTCCAACTCCCTCAGCCTCCCGCTGGTGGACTACAACATCATGTTCCTGGCGATGGCGGACCGCCAGAAGGCGCTGGACCTCGCCCAGCGGCTCCCCGATGACCGGATCGACAACGGGAACTCGCGCTCCTACCTGCTGGCCAGCGTGCTTGCACAGGGCAAACCGGCGCGTCCCTGACGTCGGGGAATGCGTTCACCTCGGCCGGACCGTGCTGTCCCGAAGCTACCCACCGATCACTGCGAGCGCCTCGTCAACGGTGTCCACCAGGAAGATCCGGTCCGCCATGGCCCGTCCGGCTGCGAGCCGCTGGAGCATGGGCCAGGCCGGGTATTCGTGCTGCCAGTAGCGGCTGCCCACCAGGACCATTGGCGTGACGGTTTCGCGCGCGCTGTAGTAGTTTTCGCACGCGTCCTGGAACATTTCCTGCACGGTGCCTGCCGCTCCTGGCAGGAAGATAATCCCGCCGTTGCACACTTCGAGCAGGATCGCCTCGCGTACGGCGTTGGCGAAGTATTTGGCAATGTGCGTGGCAAAGTAGTTTGGCGGCTCATGCCCGTAGAACCAGGTGGGGATTCCCAGCGACGGTGTGCCCTCCGGAAAACGTTCGACGACGGCGGCCGCCACCCGCGCCCACGCGGACACCGAGGGGCGGAAGCCAGGGACGGCCGCCAGGGAAGCCAGTGTTTCCTCGAACTCCAACTCCGGAACACGGCTGAGGTAGGCGCCGAAGTTAGCGGCTTCCATGGCGCCCGGACCGCCTCCGGTGGCCACCAGCCTCCCGCTTACGGCCAACAGCCTGCCCAATGATGCGGCCTGCGCGAACTCCGGAGTACCGCGCTGGGCATTGTGGCCGCCCATCACGCCCACCACGGTCAGTCCGGCAGCCGCATCGGAGCGGACCAGTTCGTCCAGGGCGTCTCCGATGGCGTGGTCGTGCAGGGCCGAAGCCAGGGTGGCGTCGAGGCGGTGCCGCTGCCCGGGACGGATGCTCCACTGGTAGACGAGGGCGTCGGGCAGCTCTTCGTACGGCGCATGGTCCAGCCCGGCGTACAGCTCCTGCGGGGTGTACAGCCTGGCCCGGTAGGGGTCGAAGGGCACACCAACAAGTCTGGGGAAGATCAGTGCGCCGCGGCGCCGCAGGCCGTCTTCAACACCCGGGTCGAAGGTGCAGCCGAGGAAGATGGCCCCTTCCACGTCCAGGGCCTCCAGCGCCGCCGTCCGGGCGCGAAGGTCCAGGGACTGGGCGTGCCAACCGTGCATGGCCACAGCTCCAGCCGCCACCAGCCGGTCGAAGCGTTCCAGGCTCTCGACTTCAAGGGTCCGCGGGCCGGGGCGCACGCTGCCGGAGGGGTTCATGGAGGTGGCCTACCGTGTCAGGAATCGGATGCTCATCGGGCCAGCTTAACCGCTGCTGGCCGCCCCGCGGCCGGATCGCAGGTTCTTGGCGGCCCGAAAGTGGCCTGCTATTATCGTCACAAAGGCAGTATGTCCTATCAAGCGAACATAGGCTGACATTCGCGGCTTCCGGCAGCACCGGGATCCGCGGACCACAAGGGAGCGCTCCATGGCGAATCAACTAAACCTCAGCATCGACCGCTCTTCGCCGGTGCCCCTGTACCACCAAGTAGTACAGGGCATTGAGTCCGCCATCCATACGGGCCTGCTTCCTCCCGGCAGCCGGCTGGACAACGAAATCGACCTTGCGGCGCAGCTCAACCTCTCCCGGCCCACCATGCGCAAAGCCATGGATGAACTGGTGCGCTCCGGCCTGCTGGTGCGCAAGCGCGGCGTGGGAACGCAGGTGGTTTCCAGCCAGGTACGCCGGCCGCTGGAGCTGTCCAGCCTCTATGACGACCTCAGCAACAACGGAAGCAAGCCGACCACGGACGTCCTCAGCTTCTCCCACATCGAAGCCGACGAGGCGACCCGCGAAGCCCTCCAACTGCCCGCCGGCGCCAAGGTCTACCACTTCACCAGGCTGCGCAAGGTGGGCGGCAAACCACTGGCGCTGATGGAGAACTGGGTGCGCGATGACATCACCTCCATCGACGAAGCCCAGCTCAGCGCGCAGGGCCTGTATGGCATCCTGCGCAACGGCGGAGTGAACTTCCGGCTTGCGTCGCAGCGCATCGGGGCCATGGTGGCCAACGACTACCAGGCCCCCTTGCTGGAGACTGAACCGGGCTCGGCACTGGTGACCATGGAACGTACCGCCGTGGACGACACCGGACGCAACGTGGAAACCGGCCACCATGTCTACCGCGGCGACTCCTACAGCTTCGAAATGACCCTCGTCCAGCGCTAACGCTGGGCGCTGCAATCACGCCACCGCTGTGCCCTCAACGAAAGAGCAAAATCTATGGCCAACTGGGTATATCCGCTGGGTTCCGCCGCCGACGGCAGCTGGGACGTGTCCCTGGGAACGTCCGACTCGGCACTGAAGGTGGACGGCTGGGCCCACACGGGGCTGAAGGTCGCGACGCTCGCGGCGGGTGCCGCCGTCGAACTTCCCGCCGCGGGTGAGGAGCGCATTGTGGTTCCGCTGAGCGGATCCTTCACCGCCGCCGTCGACGGCAAGGACTTCCAGCTGGCCGGCAGGGCCAGCGTCTTCAGCGGTCCCAGCGACGTCCTCTACACAGGCACGGAGAAGGCTGTCACCATCAGCTCGGCCGACGGCGGCAGGGTCGCCATTGCGACAGCTCCCGCCAAGACTTCCTACCCGACCCGGCTGGTGAGTGCCGCGGAAACCCCGGTGGAGCTCCGCGGTGCCGGGAACTGCTCACGCCAGGTGCACAATTTCGGCACCCCGGCTGCATTGGAAGCAGACCGCTTCATCGTCTGCGAGGTCATCACGCCGGCTGGCAACTGGTCCTCCTATCCTCCGCACAAGCACGATGAGGAGAAGGACGGCGAGACCAGCCTCGAGGAGATCTACTACTTCGAAACCCGCGTTGCCCCCGGCGGACCGGCCGCGTCCGGCCAGGATGGGAAGTCCACGCAAGGCGACGCCATCGGCTACCAGCGCGTCTACGCCTCGGACGAGCGGCCCATCGATGTTTCGGCGGAGGTCCGCACCGGGGACGTCGTCCTGGTTCCTTACGGTTGGCACGGGCCCGCCATGGCCGCCCCGGGCTACGACCTTTACTACCTGAACGTCATGGCCGGTCCCGGACCGGTGCGCGACTGGCTCATCAGTGATGACCCGCACCATGGCTGGATCCGCCAGACCTGGGAGGGCCAGGACGTGGACCCGCGCCTGCCGTTCAAGGCCTAGGCGGCACAGCGGGCGCCCCTGACCGTTTTAGCCGTGGTAACTGTCGGGGTGCGGGCCAGTGCGGCCAC
>JBKKDH010000456.1:0-6735 GCA_046708445.1 Arthrobacter sp. | reverse complement strand
GCGCTGGGACGAAACCCGCCAGGCCGACAGCGGCGCGCTCACCATCCGGGCCGCCTGGCAGGGCATCGCGAAAGGCATGGTCGTCCAGGCCCCCGGGGCGCAGGTTATCCAGGACGCCCTGACCTACCACGTGGACGTCCCTGCGCATGGCCATTGGAGCGCAGACCTGACCGTGGTGCCCGGCACAGAGGAAGCCGGTTCGGCGGCTTTTATCCATCCCGAGGGGGACGGTTTGTCGCCGAGGGACCGGCGCCGACGGGAGTGGGTGGCGAAGATACCGGTCCTGCACATGGGCAACCGGTCCATCGAGCGTACCCTCCGCCGCAGCTACGACGACCTGGGCGCCCTTCGGATCGAGGACCCCGATCATCCGGAGCGCGTCGTCGTGGCCGCCGGTGCGCCCTGGTTCATGACACTGTTCGGCAGGGACTCGCTCTGGGCCTCAGTAATGGCGATGCCGGTGGATCCGTCCCTCGCCCTGGGCACGCTGCAGACGCTGGCAGACCGCCAGGGCTCCGTGGTGGACCCCGTGTCCGAGGAGGAACCTGGCAAGATCCTGCACGAGGTCCGGCTGGACGTTACCAGCGGCCTTTCCCTGGGCGGGAAATCAAACTACTACGGCAGCGTCGATGCCACACCCCTGTTCCTCATGGTCCTCGGAGCGGTCAGCCGCTGGGGATTCGCAGCGGACACCATAGCTGCCCTGCTGCCCCATGCGGACCGTGCGCTGGACTGGATCGTGAATTACGGGGACAAGGACGGCGACGGCTTCGTCGAGTACCAGCGCCTCAATGACCACGGGCTGATCAACCAGGGTTGGAAGGACTCCTGGGACGGCATCAACTTTGCCGACGGCACGCTGGCCGAGCCGCCGATCGCACTCAGCGAGGTTCAGGCCTACGTCTATGTCGCCTACCTGTCACGGGCGTGGCTGGCGTACGAGGCCGGAGACTCAGCATTTGGGAACGAGCTCGCGGATAAGGCGGCGCGGCTGAAGAAACAGTTCAACGAGCAATTTTGGATCCCCGAACGCGGGTACTACGCCATCGCCCTCGACGGCAAGAAACGACAGGTGGACGCCTGCGCTTCGAACATGGGCCACTGCCTGCTGCAAGGACTCATTGACGAAGACAAGGCACCACAAGTGGCCGAGCGCCTGATGTCCCCGGAAATGTTCAGTGGCTGGGGCGTACGCACGCTGGCCAGCGACATGGGCGCGTACAACCCCGCCAGCTACCATAACGGATCGGTCTGGCCCCATGACAACGCCATCGTCGCGGCCGGGCTGCTCCGCTATGGCTTCGTGGCCGAAGCCCAACGGATCGCCGCGGGCATGATGGACGCGGCCGAGTACTCCGACGGCCGCCTCCCGGAACTGTTCTGCGGCTTCAGCCGGGACCAGCTTGCCACCCCTGTCCCGTATCCGACCGCGTGCTCGCCGCAGGCCTGGGCAGCCACCGCACCAATCCAGCTTGTCACGAGCCTGATGCGGTACGACCCCGTCGTCTCCGCCGGCGGCGTATGGATGGATCCCGCTCTTCCGGAGTCCTTTGGCGACCTGCACATCACCAACGCACCCCTGGGCGGCGGGCGCATCAGCATCGACATTGCCGATTCCGTCCCTTCCGTCCAGGGACTGCCTGAGGGACTGGTGTTCCATCGGGGGCACCGCCCGTGGATGAGTGAACTCGTCGCGCAGGCCGATCACCGCCGACAGGAGGCGCGGCGCCAAGCGGGTGGGCCGCCGTCCGGTTGAAGTGCTGGTGAGCATGGCCGACGTCGCTGCCGGCGATGGGCACCGCCCACCCGCAATGAAAAAGCAAAACCCTTTGACCCCCAGGAGCCCTGACATGAACGATCCGACAACTGCATCCCGGTCCACGTCGGCCGTATCTCGCCGCGCCATCCAGCTGGCATCGATCCCCTCTTTCCGGCGGGTGGAGGCCTACATCCGGGAGTATGGATCCCGCGGCCACGGCCAGGTGCCGGGCTGCGATTTCACTTTCGGAAATCCGCACCAGATGCCCGCTGACCGTTACGTCGATACGCTGCGGGACGCGCTGACTCCTCAGAATGATCAGTGGTTCGCGTACCAGACGAACGGCGAGGCCCCGCGGGAGGCTGCCGCCCAATCCCTTCAGCGGCTGTTGGATGTGCCGTTCCGGCCGGAGGATATCTACCTCACCACCGGTGGCTTCGCCGCCATCGCCCTGGCGCTGAAGACTGTTGCCGACCCCGGCGACGAGATCATTTACAGCCTGCCGCCCTGGTTTCTCTACGAACCCCTGATCCTTGAAGCCGGGCTCGTACCGGTGAAGATAAAAATCAATACCACCACGTTCGACCTGGACCTCGACGCGGTCGAGGCCGCCATCACGGGGCGCACCCGGGCAGTGATCGTCAATTCGCCCAATAATCCCACGGGGCGGATCTATCCACCCGAACTGCTGGTCCGGCTCGCGGAACTGCTGGAGGCTGCCTCGGCCAGGATTGGACGGCGGATCTACCTCATCTCGGACGAGGCCTACAACCGGATCGTCTTCGACGGGTCACGGTTCCACAGCCCGGCGGAGTTTTACGCTCACACGCTGCTGGCCTACTCCTACGGCAAAACCCATCTCTCCCCGGGGCAGCGGGTGGGCTACCTGGCGCTGCCACCCACCATGCCGCAACGGGACGAGATGGGGCCCGCCATCACCGGCCTGCAGGTGGCGATGGGCTGGGTGTACCCGAATGCCCTGCTGCAGCATGCGCTTCCCGAACTGGAGAAGTTCTCCATCGACGTCGGCCAGTTGCAGCAGCGCCGGGACCGCCTCCTCGATACGCTCGGCACCATGGGCTACCGTATCCGGCGCCCGGAGGGAACGTTCTACCTCTATGTCACCTCCCCCAATCCGGACGACGAGGCGTTCACCGCCTCACTCGCCCGCCGGGATGTCTTCGTTCTGCCAGGCGTGCTGTTCGAGACACCGGGCTTCTTCCGGATCTCCTTGACGGCTAACGAGGACATGATCGAACGCAGCCTGCCGGCGTTCGAGGCGGCGATGAAGGAAAGCCGTCCGTGAGTCTTGCTCGACTCCCCCGCCGAACCTGACCAGGGAGCCCTGGCATTACTAAGTCTGCTTACGGAATTAGGACTAGACTTAATCATGGACACGATCCCGGCGGTTTTCCTCGTTCTCGGGGCAGCATTCGTATGGCTGGGCTTAACCGTGATCGTCATCCTCCAGTTTCGGCGCCATCGGAGTGGATCGACGCTGGTACGTTCGGCGGGGCATCCCGCTGACCGCGCCCACCGCCGTCCCGGCAGGTCCGGGAGCCGCCCTGGTCGGATCACAGACCAGAACACTGCAGTTCCTGCGCCACGGTACCGGCTGAAGGTCAGGAAAGTCCGCCGGTGAAGGGGGCCATCGCCATGCCGACACCGTCGGCGAGGGCCGTTAGCCCGGCCGGGTCATGGCCGTCGCGAGCGGCGTATCCGCCGCATACCGGCGTGGAACAGAGAGGCCCCGTTTGTGAAACGAAGTAGACCCATGACCCTCATGGACAACGCCCAGTACGCCACTCCAACGGCCAGGGACAGGACAACTGCGAGCACCGGGGCGTGTTCCTTGAAATCGGGGAAAACCACCCAGTGGGTCACGTAGGCGTAGAGGGAGGCACTGGCCAGCGTGCCGAACAGCCCATGGAGGACGGCCGGCAACGGAAGGGCCGGAATCCAGGCGAGCAGGAGGATCCCGGCAAGGATCGTGGCTTCGCGCCAAGGGTTGTCGAAGTAGCCCGGAAGGGCCAGCGCCGCGATTGCTGAAAGGACCAGCCGTTGGGGAATGGTACGGGCGCGCGCCAAAGCCCACCCGAGCGCGAACAGCCACAGGACGGGCCTTGTGTGCAGAATGTCGATCGGCACCAGGTTGTAGCGCGCCAGCAACCCCACCCCGATCAGGGCCACAGGGAAAATCAGCGGGAACCGCTTCTCCGCCCGGTCCGCCCACGGGATGGCCAGGAGTGCCATCATGGCCACCAGCACATAGACCAGGACTTCCACGAACCAGAAATGCCATGCATCGGTCCAGCCCTTGGGCCCGATGATGGTGTTGAGCATCAACAGGTTGGCTGGTGTGTAGTCGAATTTATCCGTCAGGAGCATCACAGCCCCGATGAACGCCACGGTGGGCACGACGACCCGGGCCAGGCTCCGCGCCTGGCGTTTCAGCCGGGGAAGCCGGTCGCCACCTAATTGGAACCGCGCGAAGTTATAACCGGCCAGGGCCATCAGCACGTGTGCGGTGCCGGGCCACGCGATGAGGTCCATGTGGGTGCTGATGATGACCACGATGGCAACGGCGCGGAGCACGATGCTGGTCTCCAGCGGCGCAAGGAGCCTGGAGCGTTTGCGGCCGGGGCGCGCCTTGGCCACCAGGTCTCCGACCGGAGTTATGTGCCAGTCGGCAGGCAGGTGTCCGAGTGCTTTCTCGAGGCGGACCGACGCCGCCACGTAGGACAGTGAATCGCCTCCGAGGGAGACGAAAGTGTCGCCGTCGTCGATGTCCCGGAGCTCAAGCGTTTCGGCGAAGATTCGGCGGATGTCCTTGGGGGCGGCTGTCGCCCCGGGGTCGGGGTCCGGCGTCACAGGTCCCGGCACTTCCGGCGAATCCGCAAGCCCAAGAACAGCCGGGTAGTCGGTCTTGCCTGTGGCCAGGCGCGGGAGGCGCTCGACGGCGCACACCTGGACTGCCGCCCGCGGCAGTCCCAGGCTCTGGGCCAGTGTTTTGGCGAGGAGGCGCTCGTCGTGGTTGCCCTCAACGGCAGCCACGAGCTTCTGGTCCGTTCCGGCGCAGGCGGCCTGCAGGCCGAGTTTTTGCAGCGTCTTCTCCACCTGGCCGAGGTCGATGCGCAGCCCGACGATCTTGACGAACCGGCTCCTTCGGCCAACCACCTCGTACAGCCCGGAATCGTACTGGCGGGCGAGGTCGCCGGTGCGCAGTTCGTGGATGGTGCGGCCGTTTGCGAGGTCGGCCGGGCTTTCCGCATAGCCGAGCATCACGTTGGGTCCGGTGTAGACGAGCTCTCCGTCGTCCAGGCCAGGTACGGGTTCGATGCGAAAATTCCCGCCCGGCACCGGGATCCCGATGCTGCCGGGGCAGGCCGCGGCCAGGTGCGGTGGAAGGTACGCCATCCGTGCCGTTGCTTCCGTCTGCCCGTACATCACGAACAGCTCCCAGCCGTTCTGCCGGCCCTCCTTGGAGTAACGGACGATCGTTTCCGGATCCAGGCGGCCCCCGGCCTGGGTGATGTAGCGCAGGCTCGGCAACTCCATGTCGGTGAAGCGGACCCGGTCCAGGAGTTCGAACGTGTACGGCACCGCGGCAAAGGACGTGGCTTGTCGGTTGCGGAACAGTTCCCAGAAGCAAGGATCCACCACGGACAGCTCAGTGAGGATGATCCCCGCCCCGCGGAGGAGGTGGCTGTTGATCACAGAGAGCCCGTAGCAGTAATACATAGGCAGCGCCGTCATTGCACGGTCGTCGGCATCAATGTTGAGGTACTCGGCAATCGCCTCGGCGTTGGACTGCACGTTGTGGTGCGAAAGCCGCACGAGCTTGGGGGATCCCGTGGAACCGGACGTGCTGAGCATGAGCGCGAGTTCCGGGTGCAGCTCGTGCCGGGTGCCGGGACGGAGTTCTTCCAGGAGTGGCCCCTCATGATGGCCCGGCACCTTACTGGACAGCGAGGCGCCTGGCCGGATGATGACGTCGGGATCGTAGGACGTGATGAGCGACTCCAGCGCGGCGTCGTTGCCGGCGGGAGCGAGGATGAGCGGGTGTCCCGATGCCAGTGCCGCGAGGTAGGCAACAAGGGACTCAACGCTGTTGTCAGCCGCAAGCACGACAAGGCGGCGCACGGTGCCGAGGCGCGCGGCGAAATCTTTCACGCGGTGAGCGAGGTCGCTGTAGCTGAGGACGCGGCCGCCGGTCAGGACGGCGGGCCGGTCACCATGGCTTGCCAGATTGGCGGCAAGGGCGACCCCTGTGAGTTCAAGGGGTAAGGTCACGGCGTAACCATAAAGTAAGCCTTGCCTAACTACAACTGGATTAATGGCAAGCCAGGAAGCCGCTAATTACGTTACGCAACAGTTCCGTAATTGATGTGATCTCGCTCACTTTAAGCGCTTTCCGGGTTGGGACTTAGGTTGGGCTAACCTAAAGTTCCTCTGTGGGCAATCCTCAGCCCGCCGGCCCTAGGGTCCATCAGACTTGTTCCCAGAAAGCAGCCTCAATGAAGATCCGCACCCACGCGCTGGCCGGCATCGCAATCGCCGCCACCGCAGCCCTTGGGCTGACCGCCTGCGGCGGCAGCACAGCCCCCGAAGCGTCCGGTTCGGCTTCCGCCGAAGCCGGAGACATCACGGTGTACAACGCTCAGCACGAAAGCCTGACCAAAGAGTGGATCGAGGCCTTCACGGCCGAGACCGGCATCACGGTAACCATGCGGCAGGGCTCGGACACCGAACTGTCAAACCAGATCGTCCAGGAAGGTTCTGCCTCACCGGCCGATGTTTTCCTCACCGAGAACTCTCCCGCCATGGCCCAAGTGGAGAACGCGGGACTTTTTGCCGACGTTGACCCGGCCACCGTCGACCAGGTTCCTGCCGAATTCCGCCCCTCCACCAACAAGTGGACCGGCATTGCCGCCCGCTCCACCGTCCTGGTTTATGACAAGGCCAAGCTGACCGAA
>JBKKDH010000455.1:0-3653 GCA_046708445.1 Arthrobacter sp. | reverse complement strand
CCGACCAGCCCCGACAGCAGGGGATGGACTACTGGAAGGGTCCCCACTCCAAGATCATCTCCACGACACCGGGGTTCAACGAGTACCGCCAGATTCACCTCGCCGAAACCAATCCGGGGCTGTGGCCTGCCACCCCCGGCGTCGAGACCATCATTCCCGCTGAGCGGCGGATCGATGGAGTTGCCGAGGTCACCTTCGCCTCCGTGCTCTCGCCGTTACTGGGGCGCAAGCAGACAGCGCTGGCGTACAAGGACGAGATCAACGTGTTCCGCCGCACCCTGCTCTACGCGGGGCCGCCTTACTCGACGCGCTGGTACGACGTCGCTGGACCCGGTGAGAGGACCGGGGTTCGGGCCCTGGTCTACCTCAGGAAACGGGGTGTCGGCACGCGGGCGTTCCGGAAGTTCCTTACCGACGAGCTCGTGCCCGCGCTCGCGAACACGGGCGCGATGACAGAACTCCGCACCCAGGTATTCATGCCCTGGAATGAGAAGCTCTGGGACACCCCGAGCGTCGCGCACGACAACCCCGCCGGCCAGCGGTTCCACGCCTCGCTGATCCTCGGCTTCGCGGACCGGCCAGCGCGCGCGGCATTCTTCGAGAGCCCCGAGGTCCAAGGATTATCCAGCCACCTGGCATCCTTCGCGTCCGCGGTCCATGCCTACGACGTGTCCTCGGCCCTGACGTACGTCAAAGGCGGACGCATCGTTCCGCACTACCAAGAGTAGGCGGGATCTCCGAATTGCTTCCTTCGTTGTGAGGAAGCCGTGTTCAGAGCCATGCGAAAATGGAGCAGTATCTGAGCAGCAGCATTAGTGACTGCGTTCATCACTGAGTGTAGTCAGAGTCTATTCCCGGGAAGGTGACCATGTCGCTCGCATCCAAGTCGGTCGGCCGGCGCGAACGCAACAAGCAGGAGAAGCTTGACC
The DNA here is from genome assembly GCA_046708445.1 of Arthrobacter sp. Taxonomy (GTDB): domain Bacteria; phylum Actinomycetota; class Actinomycetes; order Actinomycetales; family Micrococcaceae; genus Arthrobacter. The sequence goes on along the minus strand of JBKKDH010000455.1, from coordinate 2,724 downwards.
GCATCACCGCGGCTGCCAGGGAGCTCTTCTCAGTGCACGGCGTCGATGAGGTCACCACGCAGCAGATCGCGGATAAAGCCGATATCGGCACCGGCACCCTGTTCCTTTACGCCAAGACCAAGGGCGAGTTGCTCCTTCTCGTTCAGAACTCCAGTTACGTCGACGCACTTGAACGGGGCCGGGCGGCAGCCGGGTCGACCCCGGATGTGCTGGATGCTGTGATGGCCATTGTGCGGCCCGTCGTGGAATGCAACCGCATCCAGATTGATAACGGGCGGACCTACCTGCGGGAAATGCTCTTCGGGGATCCCGAAGAGCCCCACCACCGGGACGCACTTGCCCTTTCGGTGGAAACTGAAGAGGCCATCGTTGCGATCCTGCAGCGCGATGAAAACGTCACGGACGCCGAGGCCGCGGCGCAGGCGCACATCATCTCCGCCATCATGTTTGTCAGCATGGCGGCAACCGTCAACATCGGTAGCACCGTCGAAGACCTGCTGCAGGACATCAGGAGGCAGGCTGAGGTCCTGCTGGACCCGCAGAAAAGTGCTGCGGGTCGATAGGCAGGATGCGGGTCGATAGGCAGGATCAGCCCTTCGACAGGCGAACCGGCTGGGGCTGGTAGCCGGCCGACAGGGACTGTGTGGGTGCCTGCCTGGTACCGTCAAGCATGATCCGATGGAACGAAGGGCTGTGGGCGCTTCTTGTCCTGCTCTCCGCGGCACTGATGGCATGCGGGCTGGCCGACACCTTCACGTTCATCGTTGAGCCGCCCACGTATCCGATGGGGCACCGGCTCGTGCTCCTCGGCGCCCTCGGATTTGCCGGCGCCGCGGTGTGGGCCTGGCTGCGGGGCGGAGCACTCTGGGTAAAGGTCTTCACGGCCCTGCCGGCGGTGGTGGTCGGCGGCCTTGCCCTGCAGTTGAGGGTGGGGGCTGGGGCTGGCTGACCGGGCTCGTCTTGATCCCCGCCGCGCTCGCCGCGATGCTGTCGCACCTGCGGCAACCGGCCGGCGTCGGGCAGCACGTGGAGTAGGCGAACCCGTCGACGCCAGCAAGGCTTTTCAGGCGAGGACGAAGGTCACGACGTCGACTTCGGCTGTTGCGGGCATGTCCGGATGGTGCCTCCGCAGGCCGGCCCGCAGCTCCTCGATGGTGGTGTCCGGGGCGAGGCGGGCTTGTTCGGCGGTGATGGCATCGAGCCGGTACCGCTCGACGCCGGTGACCTCGCCGTGGAGAGTGCGGTGCTGTTCGTCGTCTTCGAAGACGAACAGGGCACTTCCTGCCACGATCGGGTCGTCGTAGCGGATCGTTGAGGTCTTCGTGCCTGTAGCGACGGCGGCGTAATAGCGCCTGTTGAACCGCACCACGCGGCGTGCGTTCGCGTCCGGGAAGAAGTAGGTGTGCGGCAGCAGTTTGCGGATCGGTTGCAGATGCGGGCCGGTCTCGCCGGGGACAGCGACCAGGGCATCGGGGTGGAGGTCGAGGATGGCCTGGCGGCAGCGGCCGCAGGGCGGAATAAGGCCGCGGCCACGGTCGCCTGCCGCTGCGATGGTCAGGAGCGGGCCTGCGTTCGCGGCGGCGGCCACGCCCATCACCACCAGCTCGGCGCACGGTCCGCCGGTGAAGTGGTAGACGTTGACGGCCTTGTGGATCCGGCCCAGCGTGTCCATGGCGGCGACGGCCACTGTGTGGTTGGCGTCAGTTCCGAGGAGTGCCGCCATTTCCTCGGCCGCGGCGATGACGCGGCGCTCGGAATCGAAAAGGTCCATGGGCACATTCTGCACGCTCGGCGCGGACGAGCCCAGCTGAGGTGGATCCCCGGGGGCTGCCGTGCGGACCGCTCCGCGCGAGATGCTCCGGGTCGGCCGCAGCTGCGGCCGACCTGGAACCCCCCTTTCAGTGAAGGCTCAGTTCAGGTCGAAGCGGTCCAGCTCCATAACCTTCGCCCACGCCGCCACGAAGTCGTTGACGAACTTCTCCCTGGCGTCCTCGCTCGCGTAGACCTCGGCCAGCGCCCGGAGCTGGGAGTTGGACCCGAAGACCAGGTCCACCGGGGTGGCGGTCCACCTCAGCTCACCGGTGGTGACGTCGCTGATCTCATAGACGTTCTCCTCGCCCTCCGACGCCTTCCACTTGGTGCCCGGGGAGAGCAGGTTGACGAAGAAGTCGTTCGTCAGGACCCCGGGCCTGTCGGTGAGGACGCCGTGGGCGGATCCGCCGATGTTGGTGCCGATGGCACGCATGCCTCCGACGAGCGCGGTCATCTCCGGCGCGGAGAGGTCCAGCATGTACGCCTTGTCCAGCAGGAGGGTCTCCGGCTGGAGCTTCACGCCCGGGCGCACGTAATTGCGGAACCCGTCCGCCCGCGGCTGCAGGTACTGGAAGGACTCGACGTCGGTCTGGTCCTGGGCGGCGTCGGTACGTCCGGGCCGGAACGGCACGGTGACGGTTAAGCCGGCGTCCTGCGCGGCCTTCTCCACCGCCGCGCAGCCGCCGAGGACGATCAGGTCAGCGAGGGAGACCTTCTTGCCCCCGGCCTGGCCGGAGTTGAACTGCTCCTGCACGGCCTCGATGGCCTGCAGTGCAGTGTCCAGCTGCCCGGGCTCGTTGGCCTCCCAGCCGCGCTGGGGCTCCAGCCGGATCCGTGCCCCGTTGACGCCGCCGCGCTTGTCCGTCTTGCGGAACGTGGAGGCCGCGGCCCACGCCGTGCTGGCGAGCTGTG
>JBKKDH010000454.1:0-3171 GCA_046708445.1 Arthrobacter sp. | reverse complement strand
ACTTAGTACAGCGTCGGCGGAATCCGCCATCGGAATTGGTTTCTGCCAGCCAGTGGTGCCCGATATTTAGCCGGCACAGCAGTGCCCGGATCATAACCGCTCCTCTCCGAGAAGGTGTCGCCCAGCGCACTTCTAATTATGTTCCTGAAACCTCTGATTGGATCCTGTGCAGGAACCTGAGCATCACTGCGTTTGCATGACTTTGACTACTTCCTTGACCAGAAGCACACCAATCCCGTTGAAGGATCGGCTTACGGGGCATCGAGGGTGACAATTAGCGCCACGGAATCGCCGCCACTTATCGCTGCGATCCCAGGGCAGAATTTCGGCGGCGCGCCGGACATTGGTCAGAAACGGTCGTTTTTGTATGGGTTGCGTGCTGCGTTCCGAAACGTCGACGGTCGGGGCATGCGCATGCTTTTCCGCATGGCAGACAACATCATCATCCAACCCCGGATCGCCACGAACAGCGAACACCGTCAGATAGCAGAAGCCGTTGGATGGTCGGGATCGTTTGACTGGCAGACGCTACCCCTGTCTTTGGAGGCCTCCTGTTCGGGGTTGTAGCAGTTGTTGGTGAGCAGGTCGTGGGAATGGGTCGCCTTGAAGGTGACGGCGTGAAGTACTTCTACATCCAGGACGTGGCCGTGCTTCCTGACTACCAGGGCCAAGGAGTGGGTAAAGCGATCCTTGTACGGACACTGCGGCAACACGCCTGCCCTCCGGGTGCACCCTCGGTTATGCAGTCGTTCGCGAACTGGTTACGAGCGCGCCGGTAGCAGTGCTTGGCCCTACTGATTCCCCCTTCTATTGCGGTGGTGTGAAGGCCATCATTGGAGTCATCGAGCGCTGCGGTTCAGATCGGAGTTGGCCATGATCCAGGCCCTGCTGTGCCAATTTGGTATCCACCACCATTGGCACATTGAACATACTGAAGATGGAGGCCTGTATAAGCGTTGCCTGCGCTGCGGTAAGGATGAGAGTGGTGGTGGCGCCACTAACGGCTGGGCGCTGAAGAAATGGTGGACGTGATCAATCCTCTTCAACTGAGGCGGACTTCCATCGATGAAGACCTCCGAGGGGCATCCGAAATGGTCCGCAACTACATCACCTTGCGAGGCGAACGCCTCGACGTCACGCAGGCTGAAGTCGATATGGGAGCACCATTCGGTGGTGCCGTCTCAACCATGTCCGACGTCAACACCTTTTTCGGGGCCCTCTTCCGCGGAGACCTGGTGTCCACGCATCCGTAAACGAGATGAAGAAAATTGGCAGCAGCTTCCCCGATTACGGTCTCGGGATTCGCAGAGATGAGCGTAGTTAACGGGCTCATTCTCGCCTTGGCTGTATTCGCAGTGCGCTGGCTGTATCGCACGCGGAGGCGCGCCCCTATTGCCCTGGCGGCCGGAACGCTGTTTGGGCTGCTGCGTGCTGCAGTCACGCACGGCTGAGGACTGCGTTTACGGCGGTGCCGCCGTTGCCTTGACGCCACGGGAGGGGTTGACATGTCGGAGCCCACGAGACCCCATTCACGGAAATTCCTCCCGCCGCTCCTGCGCTTCCTGGTTCCGGCTGCCATCATGGCTATAGTGCTGACCGGATGCACCGCGGCCCCGGAGGCGCCTGTGCAGACCACCCAGTCCGCCGAGAAGTACAGGGCCGGACTTGAGGATTTCAGCAGGCGGATGCTGGATCTCGGCTCCGGCCGTCCTGATCGAGACGTGGATCAACGGCGACGTCTGGTCACATGCCGGTGGGGTCCGCAGTCTGGGCAGCCCGGCGCCGGCTGAAGCCTCGAATTCCACGCACATCGCCAGCGTCACCAAGTCCATGGTGGCCGTCTCGGTCCTCAAACTGGTGGAGGAAGGCCACGTTCAGCTGCAGGATCCGGTAACGAAGCACCTCCCCGAATTCGACAGCCTGGTGAATCCCCGGGGCGCCGTCACGGTGGCTCATCTCCTGCGGCACGAAAGTGGAATCCCCAGCTACGAGGAGGAACTGTTCAGCTCCCGGCCCATCCGCCAGCCGTTGACGTAGAAGTTGTCGCTGGGTGAGAGCCTGGCCTTGTCAAAAGCAATGCCATGGGTGCGGACGCCCGGCAGCGGCGCGGACTACTCAAACTCGAACTACCTCGTGCTCGGCCTCATGCTGGAGCGCCTTCACGGCCGGCCAGTGGCCGAGATCCTGCGAAACGATGTCTTTGAACCACTGGGAATGAAGGACACGCATCTGACAGGCACCGGTCCGCCTCCGTCGACCATGATCCACGGCCAAGTCGAGGTTGACGGCGAACGGCTGGACTCAGCCTATTTAGGTGCAATCGTAGGCAACCCCGCGGGCGGCGTAGTCTCGACTGTCGGCGACCTGAACACGTTCTACGCCTCGCTCATGGAGGGGCGGCTCCTGAAACCGGCCACCATCCAGCAGATGCAGCTGGCTCCTTTCGGCTTCTACGGAATGGGCCTGCTGCGATGGAAGGACGTCTGCGGTGGCTTTTACTACGGGCACGACGGCCACTGGGCCGGGTACCGGACAACGGTGGTCACCAGCGCGGACGGCAAGCGGCAGGTGGCCATTGCCATCACGTACCCGCCGGAATCGTGGGACCCCTCGGCATACAATCCCGATAATCCTCTCGGACCGGACGCGCTGTACAGGGCCGCGCGGACGGCACTCGACCTCAGCTGCTAATGCGGTGACGCAGGCATTAGCTATGGGCTGATACGGCGGATGAACGGCCCTCGGCAATGCCCGCAATCGTGGGTACGGTTGCGTAATGCAAGAGATGTCGATTGAGGCTTTGGCCCGTCAGCAGATCGCTGCCGCTGTTGTGGCACCCAGCGGGCGGGCAGCCGATACGGCTTTCGGCGGGCATGAGAAGAAGCTGCGCCAGACTGTTATGGCTTTCCGTGCCGGCACGGAGCTCAGCGAGCACCAGAACCCGGGCGAGGCCGGGGATCTCCTGATCGTGCCGGACGGGCTGCACAGCCTGGAAGCGGAAGAGGACTCGACGGCGCTGTTCACGGTGGTCAAGACCGACCGCTTGAGCAGTGACCCGCCGATGATCAGTGCTCGGTACCTGCCCCCGTTTGGCGGCTCCGAGCGTCCGGTGCGGTCATCACGGCTCCGGCGCCGGTGTTAGTCGCCAACTGCTTCGCGTCCGCGGCGCAC
>JBKKDH010000453.1:0-2565 GCA_046708445.1 Arthrobacter sp. | reverse complement strand
CGATAAGTCCGCCCGAAAATGTTCTGCTGGAAATTGGGAGACTCACATTCAGACCTTCCGATGGTCGCGCGATGTATAACCCTGGGGGCGAAGACCGCAGGTCATGCCTTTGTCCTGGCGCCTCCGTCTGTCCCCGCGAACGGAGGCGCAGGGCTGGTTGGTCGGCAACCCGGGTGCTGGCGAGGACTTCCACAAGATCCGGTGGAGACGGCAATGAATGGGTTCCTCCGGTCAACGAGGGAAACGGCAGACAGGTCATGGATCGTGACAGGAGGCTCAGGCGCCATCTATGGAATACAGATCAACGAACCTCACGACCTCATGGGCTGACTATAGTCCCCCACACGAATGACTAACAGGGACAAGGTCGCCCCTGGCGTGGGTGCTCCCTGCAATTCTGAGGGCCGGCACCCCGAAATCCCCGGTTCGCCCCCAATTACGGACTCAGCCGGGAACTGCGTATCAGTACATGCGTACCACCCCGGTGCGGTGTCGGCAGAACCGCCATCCCACCCGTGAATTTTGGAGGCCATCTCGCTGAAAGCCCAACGATTCTCGAATCAGCGGGGTCTCACAATCCTTCGTTTGTGAGAACAGCGATGAGCCATCAGGGGTATGACTATTCGTTCGGAGGGGCGTTTTCACAGCCCGGTTGGCGGTTTGGCTGACCCCGATGACAAGAGTTGAGCGTGCGGCGTCAACGTGTGAAGTGCGGAGCTATTGGCAGTGAATTCGAAGCGTGCCCTTCGGCTGTGAAGCCGTGCCTTTCGCGCCTCGTGTCCCGCGCCATCGTGGAAGCAACTCCGGGAGCTGACCTCCATGTCAGGCGGGATTCGAACGCCGGCCCTGGGTCTGGTGTCATTGTTCTCCGCTGTCCGGGAGCAGAGCTGTGTGCGCGGTGCGCTTCGAACCCGGCACGACCAATACAATCAAGGACACAACAACAAGGCCCATTTTGCGCGGCGATGCAAAGCACCAGGAGTCCTGCTGCGAGACGACCGAGCTTGGTGCCCTTGGACGAAGTGGTTCCAGCCGGAAGGCTGCTCACGAAGTCACCGCTGCTGAACCTTGTCCCGGGCTCTTGGCTCCGCGCTTCTGCCCGGCCAAGGGACCCTACTCCCAATCAAACCCGGCAGTAGGGTCATTCCCGTGCATATGCCCTGAAGGAAGCAGTAGACCGCTTCCAGCAAGAACCACGCGCTTGGCAGAACGCCTACGAGTGGTACCGGCAATCTGCGGCCCGCAACGGTACCGTCTCGTTCAACAATCTCCGCGTCACGGCAGTCAGGCAGGGACAGCAGTGGATGGTTGATGAGACCGACCTCGAAGCTGCGCTTGCCAGCCACTGTGAGCAACGCGGAAACCTTGACCAGATGAGAGCTGACTACAATTCGAGCATCCTCCATCCGGGGACAGTGCGGATTGCCGGGGATCGGGCGCGGGCGGTGTCTTCATGTCGTAGGACCCAGAACCGACCGCAGGAGGAGGGGACCACCAGGATCCCGACCGCAGAAATCACCGGTTTCTACGGCGCACTCATCAAGAAGTTCAGGGCAAGGGTGTTCGGCAGCGGTATTCCGTGGCCCGGACATTGATCGGATTGATAGGAACAAACCCTAATTAATTTTGCTATCACTCTGGTGCAAGGTAAGCGACCCGGGTTCGTAGCTTCCGGCGTTTAGGCGGTGATTTCGACAACCGGCGATGTTGCCCGCACCTGTGCCCTGACACGGTCGATGGCCCGGATCCCCAGATACTCCGCCGGACCACCAATCAGCACCTCTCCGGCCGGATCTACGTCCCGCCCGGTGGCCCCGCCGGACGCCGTCCTCCTGTTTCGGCGCAGCGGCTATTCTGGGTTCCTCCCGGAAGTGTAAGTGCCGCGTCTAAGGCTGCCCGGCGGGAACGTGGCTCCACGCCATGAACCGGACCGCGGCGCCGGCGGCACGGCCATGACGGCCAGGAGAGGCACTCCACCCGTTCGAGTATCCGCTCGATGCGGCGGTGCAGGCCAAAGAGCATGTCCGCTGCCTCGCGCGGACGAAGTGCCAGGAGCACTATGGCGAGCGTGAGCGCCGACAACGCAGCCATGGTCAACAGCCCGAAGACTCCTTCGGGCCACGGCAGTGAGGCACCCGGCAGGCCCGCCATGACCCTGGCCGTGGCGGCCACCCCGCTGCAGAAAGTGCCCGAAACTGCGATCAGGACGGTTGCAGCCCACGGCGCCAGCACCGTCAGGGGAACCGCGGCCGTGCCGAGCAACGTCACCGGCGCAACGAGCGGGGCTGCCACGACGTTCGCAACCAGCGAGTAGGTGGAGAACTGCGGCTGCAGGAGCACAATAACGGGACCGCACAGCAGCTGCGCGGACAGCGGCACGGCGAATGCCGCCGCCACCCAGCGCGGCACCACGGCGGGCGTCAGGTCCACCATCCGCTGGCCCAGAACAATGATTCCCAGGGTGGCCAGGACGGACAGCAGGAAGCCGAAGCTGGTACCCAGGCCGGGGTCGAACAGCAAAAGCCCGATGACGGCGAGGCTCAGAAAACTCAGGCCCCGGCCCGT
>JBKKDH010000452.1:0-15948 GCA_046708445.1 Arthrobacter sp. | reverse complement strand
AAGCTGGGCCCGGCCATCGCCAAGATCCGCAAGGACGGCATCAAGCTCAACGTGAACCTCCTCGGCGAGGCCGTCCTGGGCGAGCACGAGGCTTCCCGCCGGCTCGCGGGAACCCACACACTCCTGGCCCGCCCGGATGTGGACTACGTCTCCATCAAGGTTTCCTCCACTGTGGCCCCGCACTCCGCGTGGGCGTTCGACGAGGCCGTGGAGCACGTCGTCGAGAAGCTCACGCCGCTGTTTATCAAAGCCGCGTCGTTCGCGGGGGCGGGGAAGAACGCCAAGTTCATCAACCTGGACATGGAGGAATACAAGGACCTGGACATGACCATCGCGGTCTTCACCCGGATCCTGGACAAGCCCGAGTTCAAGAACCTGGAAGCCGGCATCGTGCTCCAGGCCTACCTGCCCGACGCCCTTTCCGCCATGGTCCGCCTGCAGGACTGGGCCGCCGAACGCCGCGCCAACGGCGGCGCCGCCATCAAGGTCCGCGTGGTCAAGGGCGCCAACCTGCCCATGGAACTGGTGGAATCCTCGCTGCACGACTGGCCGCTCGCCACCTGGAACACCAAGCAGGATTCGGACACCAACTACAAGCGGGTCATCAACTACTCGCTGCACCCGGACCGGATCCGGAATGTCCGGATCGGCGTTGCCGGCCACAACCTCTTTGACATCGCCTTCGCCTGGCTCCTGGCCAGGCAGCGCGGCGTGGAATCAGGCATCGAATTCGAGATGCTGCTTGGCATGGCGCAGGGCCAGGCCGAAGCCGTCAAGAAGGACGTCGGCTCGCTGCTGCTCTACACCCCGGTGGTGCACCCGGCCGAGTTTGACGTCGCCATCGCCTACCTGATCCGCCGCCTCGAAGAAGGCGCGAGCCAGGACAACTTCATGTCCGCCGTGTTTGAGCTGAGCGAAAACGAGGTCCTCTTCGAACGCGAGAAGCAGCGCTTCCTCGCCTCCCTGGACAGGCTCGACGACGCCGTGCCGCCGGCCAGCCGCCAGCAGAACCGCAGCCTCCCGCCGCAGCCCCTGCCGCACGATTCCTTCAAGGACACCCCGGACACCGACCCGTCGCTGCCTGCCAACCGTGATTGGGGCCGCGCCATCCTGGGCCGCGTCCCGTCCTCCACGTTGGGCAACGCCGCCGTCGAGGCCGCCACCATCACCGACGCGGACACCCTCAACACGGTCATCGCCACCGCCGTCGAAAAGGGCAAGGCCTGGGGCGCACTGTCCGGCGACGAGCGCGCAGAGATCCTGCACCGCACCGGCGACGTCCTGGAGGCCCGCCGCGCCGACCTCCTGGAGGTCATGGCCAGCGAAACCGGCAAGACCATCGACCAGGGCGACCCCGAGGTCAGCGAAGCCGTGGACTTTGCCCACTACTACGCCGAGTCCGCCCGCAAGCTGGAAAAGGTCGACGGCGCCACGTTCGTTCCTGCCAAGCTCACCGTGGTGACCCCGCCATGGAATTTCCCGGTCGCCATCCCGGCCGGGTCCACCCTCGCGGCACTCGCCGCCGGCTCCGCCGTCGTCATCAAGCCCGCAAAGCAGGCCCGCCGCAGCGGTGCCGTGATGATCGAAGCGCTCTGGGAAGCAGGCGTCCCGAAGGACGTGCTGACCATGGTGCAGCTCGGCGAACGTGAGCTCGGCCAGCAGCTGATCGCACACCCCGCCGTGGACCGCGTGATCCTGACCGGCGGCTACGAAACCGCCGAGCTGTTCCGCTCCTTCCGCAAGGACCTGCCCCTGCTGGCCGAGACCAGTGGCAAGAACGCCATCATCGTCACCCCCAGCGCGGACCTGGACCTTGCCGCCAAGGACGTGGCGTACTCCGCCTTCGGCCACGCAGGCCAGAAGTGCTCCGCAGCGTCACTGGTGATCCTGGTGGGCTCCGTTGCCAAGTCCAAGCGGTTCCACAATCAGCTGATCGACGCCGTCACCTCGCTGAAGGTGGGCTACCCGCAGGACCCCACCAGCCAGATGGGCCCGATCATCGAGCCCGCCGGCGGCAAGCTCTTCAACGCCCTCACCACGCTCGGCGACGGCGAAAGCTGGGCCGTGGAACCGAAAAAGCTGGACAGCACGGGCCGGCTGTGGAGCCCGGGTGTGCGCCACGGCGTCCGCCGCGGATCCTACTTCCACCTCACCGAGTTCTTCGGGCCGGTCCTCGGCGTCATGACGGCTGAGACGCTGGAGGAGGCAATCGCCATGCAGAACCAGATCGAATACGGCCTCACCGCCGGCCTGCACTCACTCAACCCTGAAGAACTCGGCATCTGGCGGGACTCCATCCAGGCCGGAAACCTGTACGTCAACCGCGGCATCACCGGTGCCATCGTGCAGCGCCAGCCGTTCGGCGGCTGGAAGAAGTCCGCTGTAGGTGCCGGCACGAAGGCCGGCGGACCCAACTACCTCGCCGGCCTCGGCGACTGGGTCAGCGCCGAAGCGTCCTCCACGGCAACCGTCAGCAACGCTGCCGTCCGACGGATCAGGAACGCGGCCGCCGGTGCCCTGGAGCCGGCCGAACTTGAGGCCCTTGAGCGCTCCCTGGCCTCCGACGCCCAGGCGTGGGCAGATGAGTTCGGCACTGCCAAGGACGTCTCCGGCCTGAGCGCGGAGCGGAACATCTTCCGCTACCGTGCGCTGCCGGTCACTGTCCGGCTCTCCGAAGGTGCCCCGCTGGCCGACCTGGTGCGGACCGTGGCGGCAGGCGTCCTGGCGGCCTCGGCGCTGACGGTGTCCACCGCCGTCGAACTTCCCGCCCAGCTCCGCTCCGTGCTCACGGGCCTGGACATCACCGTCACGGTGGAGTCCGACGCCGGCTGGCTGGCAACGGCTGCCCGCCTCGCGGCTGCGGGCAAGCTGTCCGGTGCGCGGATCCGCCTGATCGGCGGCGACGCAACCGCCCTGGCGGAAGCGACCGACGGACGTCCGGACCTGGCGATCTATGCCCACCCGGTCACGGAGGCCGGACGGGTTGAGCTGCTGCCGTTCCTGCACGAGCAGGCCATCAGCATCACGGCCCACCGCTTCGGTACCCCGAACCACCTCTCGGATGCCCTGATCTGACGCTGAACACGCTTGCGCAAGCGAAAGGCCCGGCGGCCACCTTCGGGTGGCTGCCGGGCCTTTTTGCTGCTGCTTAGTCGCTTTGGTGGTGGTGGGGTCGGCTGCGCCAAGCGCGCCGTGCGAGCGGGAAGTTAGCCCAGGTACCAGCCCGGGGGAGCCCACGACGCGGGAACGCTGTGGGCGGAGAAGTCCTCACACCGGGTGCAGGTGTAGGCGACTTCACCCAGGGTCCTGACCACCCCGTCACGCCGGTAGACCGGAGGAATGTAGGACTCAAGATAAACGAATTCGTCGGTGCCGCACTTGTCACAGGTGGGCTTGCCGACGTATTCGGACTCCGCGGTGGCCATCCCGCCACCGAAATGGGAATGGTGCGCGACCAGCGGCCGGGTGGTATGCGGAAGCGGATGTGCCGAGTGAAAATGGGAGTTACTGGCTGTCTTCATTGGCTGCCTATCCCGAGCGCGACCGGCCCATGGGTTGCAGGCGCGCGCTCGTTGTGTTAAACCGGCCTCTGCTTGACCCATGGGAATCCAGCATAGGTGATGCGGGCTTGCGCATCAATGGTTTTGGCGAAGCCGGAGCCATGATGCCCCCGGCCCGGGGAGGTCCCCGGACCTCCTAGGCCGACTCTTTGAGGGTCCTGCCCACGATGGCCTGGGTCAGGGCGTCGATCACTTCGGCGTTGGCCAGTGGGTTGCGGATCAGGGTGAAATCGACGTCCCCGACCGGTGGGAGGTTGAAGCGCCGGGTGATGATTTTCAGGTCTTCCGGGACCAGCGACGACGGCATCACCGCGACGCCGATGCCGGCCCGGACCGCCGCCAGGACGCCGCTGATCTGCCGGGTGGTGCACGTGATCCGCCACGTCCGGCCATGGGATTCCAGGGCGTCGATGGCCAGTTTCCGGCTGAGGCTGGGGGAGGGGTAGGCGATCAGCGGCACCGGATTTCCGGGCTCCAGCGATGTCTGCTCCAACCCCACCCAGGAGAAGGAGTCGTGCTGAACCACCGTGCCGTCCTTGGCTCCGGCCACCCACTTCACGAACACCAGGTCAAGCTGGCCGGCGTTGAGTTTCCTGTAGAGCTGGTCGCTCTGGCCGACGGTGAGCTCAAGGTTGATTTGCGGATAGATCTGGCGGAACTCGCGCAGGATCCGGGGCAGGCCGGTGATGGCGAGGTCGTCCGCGGTGCCGAAGCGCAGCCGTCCGCGCATGGCAGAGCCGGAGAAGTAGCGCGAGGCGGCATCATGGGCGGACAGGATGGTGCGGGCAAACCCGGCCATGGCATCTCCATTGTCTGTCAGCCGGACATCGCGGGTGTCCCGGGTGACCAGGACGCGCTTGGCGGCCGCTTCAAGTTTCCGCACGTGCTGGCTCACTGTCGGCTGGGCGAGCCCCAGCCGTTCAGCGGCCTTGGTAAAACTCAGCGTCTCCGCGACGGCCAGGAACGAGCGGAGCTGGGCGGGTTCGAACACGGAGGGCTCCTTTGGCTGCCTGGCTCACGGGCCGCACCGGGCGGGCCCATGCGCCGCTATTACGTTCTGCAATGCGAGTTATAGACACGATAACCCTACATAATCATGCCGTGTCAGCCTAGCGTTAAGGGCATCCCAGCCCGCCCGTTTACTTGAGGACACCCCTGTGGCACCCCCACCGCCATCGTCGGCAACCGTCAGCCAGCCCGTCATCGACTCCGCCAGTTCCGAAACCCAGCCCATCGCCGTCGTCAGCGAACGGCTTCCCTGGAAGCACACATTCATCTCCCTCAGGGTCCCCAACTTCCGCATCTTCGCGATCGGCCACTTTGTGGCGGTCGTTGCCATCTGGATGCAGCGGATTGCCCAGGACTGGATGGTCCTGGAACTGTCCGGCTCGGTGACCGCAGTGGGCATCACCGTGGCGCTGCAGTTTATGCCCTCGCTCATCCTGGGTCCATGGGGCGGCATGATGGCGGACCGGTTCGCCAAGCGGAAGATCCTCATTGTCTGCCAATGCATGGCCGCGGTCCTGGCAACGGCCCTCGCTGTCCTCGCCCTCACCGGCGCAGTGCAGGTCTGGCACGTCTACGTCATTGCCCTGGTGCTGGGCCTGGTCACCGTGCTGGACCAGCCTGCGCGGCAGGTCTTCGTCAACGAACTCGTGGGCCCCAAGTACCTGCGCAACGCCATCAGCGTCAACTCCACCACGTTCCAGCTGGGCGGCCTGCTCGGCCCGGCCCTCGCGGGCCTGATGCTGACCGCCGTCGGCGCCGGCTGGGCCTTCGCCGCGAACGCCCTGGCCTGCTGCTCCACGGTGGCGATGCTGCTGCTCCTGCGGAAGGACCAGCTGTTCGTCAGCACCCCCGCCCCCAAGAAGAAGGGCATGCTGCGGGAAGGGCTGAAGTACGCGCTCAGCAAACCCACCATTTACTGGCCCTGGCTGATGGCCGGGTTCATCGCCGTTTTCGCCATGAGCCTGCCGGTGCTGCTCGCCGCTTTTGCGGACCACGTGTTCGACGTCGGCGCCGGCGGTTACGGCCTGCTGAACGCCCTGGTTGCGCTGGGTGCCCTGTGCGGTGCCATCGCATCCACCCGGCGCCGTCAGTTGCGGCTCCGTTCGGTGGTGTTCTGCGCCGGAATGTACGGCCTGATGCTCTGCCTGGCCGCGCTGGCGCCATCCATGCTCTGGTTCAGCGTGGTGATGGTGCTGTCCGGCTTCTGGTGCCTGATGTTCCTGACCGGATCCAACCAGCTGGTCCAGATCAGCTCCAACATGGGCATCCGCGGCCGCGTCATGAGCCTGTACATCATGGTCCTGATCGGCGGCCAGGCCATCGGCGGTCCCATGCTCGGCTGGATCGCCGAACACGCAGACCCGCACGTGGCGCTGCTCGTGTCCGGCGGTGTACCGGCGCTCGCCGCGTTGACCGTCGGCGTCGTCCTTGCCCGCAAAGGTGCGCTGAAACTCCGGGTGGACCTCAAGGACCGGCGCCACCCCGTGCGGATCGTCAACCGTCCAACGGCAGCCTAAGCGGGGCCCCGTTGAGCTGGCCGGATCTTAAACGGCCAGGTGCGGGTACTCGGCCTGGCGTTGCTGGAACTCCAGGACGTCCTTGTTCAGGACCACGCCGTCGCGGATTTCGATGGCCCGGGAAATTGTTTCGTTCCCGTCCCACTCGTCAGGGCCGCCGGCCACCGTCTCCAGGAACGGCAGCAAAGCCTGGCTGATCTCCCAGCTGGAGGAATTCCAGAGGTAGGAGGGGCTGTGGTCCACCGCGTAGTAGTTGATGTGGTCGCCGATGGTGAACATTGGTTCTGCGAACGAGGTGGAGCGCGCCCAGCTGAAGCCCATGCCCTCGTCGCAGGAAACGTCGACGATCAGGCTTCCGGGGCTGAAAGCTTCCAGGTCCTCGGTCCGCAGGTAGGTAAGCGGATTGTTCGGATCCTGCAGCGTGCAGTTGACCACGATGTCGCTTTCGGCCAGGAACGGTGCCAGCGGAACCCGGCCCCGCTCGGTGATGACCTGGCTCAGGAAGGGGGCCTCGTCGTCGTGATCAAACTGCACGATGTTAACCGAGTGGATCGGGGCGCCCACCGCGGCGACTCCGCGGTTGGTCAGCACCTGGACGTCATGGATGCCGTGGGCGTTCAGCGCGGTCACCGCGCCGCGGGCGGTGGCGCCGAAACCGATCACGACGGCGCTGAGGCGACGCCCGTAATCGCCGGTTGAACCGGTCAGTGCGAGGGCGTGAAGGACCGAGCAGTACCCCGCCAGCTCGTTGTTCTTGTGGAACACGTGCAGGCCGAAGCCGCCGTCGCTGGCCCAGTGGTTCATGGCCTCGAACGCAATCAGCGTGAGCTTCTTGTCGATGGCCAGCTGCGTGATGGCGCGGTCCTGGACACAGTGCGGCCAGCCCCAGAGGACCTGGCCGTCGCGCAGTTCGGCGAGGTCGTCCGGCTGCGGCTTGGGCAGGAGTACGACGTCGGCCTCAGCCAGCAGCGCTTCCTTGGTGGCCATTTTCCCCACGAGGGTGGAGAGGTGGTCATCCGAGATGCCGAACCGCTCGCCGTAACCCTGTTCAAGAATGATGCGCTCGCGCACTTCAGAGTCGATGCGCTCGAAATGCAGGGGATGGATGGGGAGGCGTCGCTCGTCCGGTTTTCGTGTGGATGCCAGGACGCCCAGGCTCAGCTGGGTTTTATGGCCACTCACTTCTTTTTGGCGGCCTTGCTGGACGTGATGTCCAGGGAGCTGGCCGGGGCTGCGGCCGCCCGCTTGTCGGCACGCTTTTCCTTGATGGACTTGCCGGCTTTTTTGGATGCTGCTTGACGCGGGGACTTGTCAGCCATGTTTGCTCCTGTAGCGGAACCGAAGAGGCTCCTGACTTCTGACGATACACGGCAGCACCTAACGGGACGCCGTGCGCGGGCGGCAGGCAATCAGCGGGTGGCGGCCCGACCGGTTGCGCGGCGGTCATTGTGTGCGGGGGTTGCCGATGTGAAAATGACGCTCTGGGTACTGCGCCGGGCAGGCCCGCTATGCAAAATCACGGGAACAGCACCATGGGAACCATTGAGATCCACAACACCGTCCTTATTCCCTGCAGCCGGCCGGACGTTTACGCCTTCTGCGTCGACCCGCTGGCGCGCTCGGCAGTGCCGGGACAGGAGGACCAGGTGCCGCGTTTCCAGGACCTGGTGGCGGACCGGTCCTGGACCGAGACGCTGGAGAGCCGCACTGAAACGATTACCTGTTCCTATGTGGTGTATCCGGTGGCCGACAGCACGCGCATGACGGTCACCGCGCAGTACGACCCCAAGGGACTCGGGCGTATCTTTTCCGGGGCGAAGGAGGGCGCTTACCGGAAACAGGAAGCGGCCCGGCTGGCTGCGCTCAAGAAAGCGCTGGAGCGCCAGGTGAGGTTGGGCAGAAAAGGTTAGTCCCGGCGTCGTCCGCGGCACCTGCACAGGTCGGTGAAGTGGAGCGGCTGACGGGAATCGAACCCGCGTATCAAGCTTGGGAAGCTAGCGCTCTACCATTGAGCTACAGCCGCATTGCCCCGATTTGGGCGGGGCAGAACTTAGCTTAGCGCAGTTGCGCGACCCGGCCGTCAACGGCGCCTCTAGATCCGGCCCGTGTCTGCGATGGTATCCGGCGTCATCCAGTAACTCTTCAATAACGTACCCGTCCGTAGCTAGGTGAGCGGCGAAACGACTGACTACTCTGAACCGGATAGCTGCGGTGTCATGGGGGAGGCGGGCTATTGAAAGTCAGACGTCAAACAAAGGATTCCCATGGCATTCGCAGAGCACGAGGTACTCATCCGTCGTGACGCGATGGCCGTTTACACTTTCCTGGTTGACGGGCTGAACCTTCCGCAGTGGCGGGAGGGGATCCGCAGCATCGGCCTCGCCGCAGGAGCCGTGGGTACCAAGGGCGCCGTGTACCAGCAGACCCTGGCCGGCAGGTCCGGACGTCCCGTTGCCGGGGACTTCGAAATCACCCAGGCCCGGCCGGGTGCCGAAATACAGTTCCAGGTCATCGCCGGACCCGCAAGGCCCTCGGGCGGGTATTACCTCAGCACGGAGCCGGACGGTACCAGGGTCAGGTTCGCCCTCGAGTTTCAGCCCAAGGGAATCAAAGGCCTGCTGAACACCATGATCCAGCGGACCATGAAGGCCGATGTGGCCCAGCTGGAGCGGCTAAAGCACGTCCTGGAGCTCCAGCCGGCCACCTAGGCCGCGTTGCCGCCGTCGGGCTTTCCACGCGTCACAGCCCGGAGCTTTCCGCCGCGAACAGCGGCACGCGGCGCGCATGCGGTATTTTGGGAGGCGTGCTGATCTCTGACCGCGATATTCGTGCCGAAATAGACTCCCAACGGATTGTCCTTGAACCGTACGATGCCGTGATGGTCCAGCCGTCCTCGGTGGACGTACGGATTGACCGGTTTTTCCGGCTCTTCGACAACCACAAGTACGCGCACATCGATCCCGCGGAAGAGCAGCCGGAGCTGACGCGCCTGGTGGAAGTCGAGGACGGCGAGCCGTTCATCCTGCACCCGGGCGAGTTCGTGCTCGGCTCCACGTACGAGACCGTGACCCTGCCGGATGACATTGCGGCGCGCCTTGAAGGCAAGTCCTCACTGGGCCGCCTCGGTTTGCTCACCCACTCCACCGCCGGTTTCATCGACCCCGGATTCTCCGGGCACGTGACGCTGGAACTGTCCAACATGGCCACCCTGCCCATCAAGCTGTGGCCGGGCATGAAGATTGGCCAGTTGTGCTTCTTCCGGCTGACGTCCGCCGCGGAATTCCCGTATGGCTCCGGTGAGTACGGCAACCGGTACCAGGGTCAGCGCGGCCCGACCGCCAGCCGCAGCCACCTAAACTTCCACCGCACCGAGATTTAGCCCCGCATCGAGGGGTGAGATCTCGGCGCTTCACCCCGCCTAAGCGCAGAGATCTCATCCCTCGGCGAACCGGGGCCGGCAGCACTCTTCCTCCCCACTGTGGAAAACGGGCTGGCCCGGCTCCGGCTGTGCCAACAATGGCCTATGCGGCAGCCATCACCCTTTCCAGCGACACTTTCCGGGCGCTCCTTTACCCTGCAGCAGCAACTTGAAGCCGGTGTTCCCGCTGACCGTCCATGGCGGCGGGACCTTCGGGTTGCCAGCCGCGGCGTTCGGGAGCCGTGGGGACCTGGTGGTCGCGGCAGACCACTTCATCTGCGCTCAGTCACCTGTTCTGAGCTATGTCGTGCTGGACCACACGGGCGGGAATTGGCGTGGCCCGACATCGCGTTCCCGGCCTTCAAAGTTGCGGTGAATGACGACGGGCGCCACCATCTGCAGGAGCGCCAGCGCGAGTCTGACATCCGCCGTGACGAGTCGCTCGCGGGCTACGCCTGCGCTGGCACCCGGGCCGGGCGGCTGAAGGCCTTCACGGCCGGCTCCACGTAGCGGGCTGCCAGCGGTCCGATGATGGCCATCAGCAGGACGTACGCCGTGGCAAGGGCTGCCAGTTCGTCCGGGACAACGCCGGAGGCCACGGCCAGGCCGGCAATGACAATGGAGAACTCGCCGCGGGCAATGAGCGCCGCACCCGCGCGGAAGCGTCCGGGACGGGCGATTCCTGCCCGCTTGGCAGCCCAGATCCCGGTCATCATCTTGGTGGCCGCTGTGATGACGGCCAGGACCAAGGCCCAGCCCAGCACCGGCGGAATGGATGTCGGATCAGTGTTCAGCCCGAAGGCCACAAAGAAAATCGCTGCGAACAGGTCGCGCAGCGGTTCAAGGATCAGGGTGGCATTGTGGGCCGTGGCGCCCGATATGGCGATGCCGAGCATAAACGCCCCCACCGCCGCGGAGACCTGCATGGCGGATGCAACGCCGGCTACGAGCAACGCGGCACCCAACAGGTTCAGGAGGAACACTTCGGAGTTTTCGCTGTGGACGGCCTGGGACACACGGTGGCCGTGCCGCAAGGCCACCATCAGGACTACGGTGACCACTGCCAGCGAAATCCCCACCGTGGTCAGCCCGCCGAGGAAACTGACTCCGGCCAGGGTGGCGGTGAGGATGGGCAGGTAAACGGCCATGGCCAGGTCTTCGAACACCAGGATGGACAGCACAACCGGCGTTTCACGGTTACCGATCCGCCCCAGGTCCGTGATCACCTTGGCGGCAATCCCCGACGAGGAGATGTACGTGACACCGCCCATCACCATCGCGCCCACGGCGCCCCAGCCCAGGAGCAGGGCCAGCGCGGCGCCCGGAAGGAAGTTCAGGACCAGGTCAAGGACACCGGCCTGCCAGGACCTGCGCAGACCGGTGAAAAGCTCGGCAGCCGTATATTCCAATCCGAGCATAAGCAGCAGCAGGATGACGCCGATTTCACCCGAGAGGTGGGCGAATTCCTGGATGCCTTCGAGCTTCATCACGCCGCCGGCGCCGAAGGCGAGACCGCCCACAAGGTACAGTGGGATGGGGGACATTCCGATCCGTCCGGCCAGCCTGGCCAACAGGCCGAGGCAGAACACAACGGCCCCCAGTTCAATGAGGGTCAGGGCCAGCGGGTCCATGTCCGCTATCCGTTGCGGAGAATATCGGCCGCGTCGTCGAGGCCTTCTTGCGTACCGACGGCGATGAGCAGATCACCCGAGTGAAGTACGACGTCGGGACCCGGCGACGGGAGCACCTCGCCTTCACGCATGATCGCCACGATGGAGACACCACAGCGCGTGCGGATGCACGCCTTGCCCATCGGCTGGTTCTGGAACGGGGAGTCCGGAGCGATGGAGAACTGGCGGGTAACGATGCCGGGTATCTCCTTGTGCTCTTCCGTCAGCTTCATCGCCAGGTGCTGTCCGCCCAGCAGGTTGCCCAGGGTGGCGGCTTCATCCCCGGTCAGGGGAATGGATGCCTGGCACGTGTCGGGATCATCCCAGGTGGAAACGATCAGCTCCGTCTGGCCTTCCCGCAGCTCCACGACGCCAATGCGGCGCCCTGAAGCGGTCATAAAATCCTTCCGCCGGCCGAGGCCGGGGAGGTCCGTCTCATCCACGTTCATAGCTCCAGCCTAATCCGCGCCCGGCTGTTTGGGGCGTCCGCCGCCCAAGACGCGGACGCGGGCCTTGGATGTGCATTCGCGCTGGTCCGGTGGCGCTGCCTTAGGCGGCCGGGACGACGGCGATGGTGGCCTTGTCCGGCGACTTGACCGGCAGGAGGACCAGCAGGCCGGCGAACAGCACCACCATGATTCCCAGGATGCCCCAGCGCTGCGCCTCACCCTGTGCCACGAGGGGCGTGGCCAGTGCGATGCAAAGCGTGAACAACGAAGGCGCCAGGAAGCTGACGGCACGGCCGGTGGTGGCATACAGGCCAAAGAGCTCGCCGGACTCGCCGTGCGGTGCGAGCCGGGCCAGGTACGCCCGCGATGAGGATTGGGCCGGGCCGACGAACAGGCAGAGGAACAGCCCGAAGACCCAGAAAGTGGTGCTGCCTGCCCACTGCGCGCCAAAGAAGACGTAGTCCCCATTGCCCAGCACGAGAATGACGGTTCCGGCGATCAGCAGGCCCACCAGTGACCCGATGATCACGGCCTTGGGCCCCACCCGGTCGTCCAGGAAGCCGCCGATGGCGGCACCCACGGCCGCCACCACGTTGCCGAAGATGGCGAAGAAGATGACCTGCGACAGCTCGAACCCGAAGGTGCCGGCCGCGATGATCCCGCCGAAGGTAAAGACGGCGGCCAGGCCGTCACGGAAGACCGCGCTGGCCAGCAGGAAGTAGATGGTGTGCGGGCTGGTGGCGTAGATGGCCTTGATCCGGCGGACGAGCAGGCCATAGGAGGCCAGGAAACCCAGGGACTTGGCCTGCTTGGGCCGCGGGAGTTCAGGAACGGCAAACAGGACAGGCAGGGCGAAGATGAAGAACCACAGGGCGGAGAAGACGGCCACCAGGCGGATGTTGAGGCTGTCCTCCGTGGACGCGCCGAACCAGTCGAACCTCGGCTGGACGAACAGTTGCAGGACAATCAGCAGTGCCACGATGCCACCGAGGTACCCCATGGCCCAGCCGAAGCCGCTGACCTTGCCGATGTTCTTCGGGGTGGAGATCTGCGCCAGCATGGCGTTGTAGTTGACACCGGCAAACTCGAAGAAGACGTTGCCCAGCGCAATGAGGGACACCCCGAGCAGCAGGAACTCCGGTCGCGGGAACACAAAGAAGCACAGCGCCGTCAGGATGGCGACGGCGGCCGTGTTGACTCCCAGCCACAGCTTCCGGCGCCCGCCCGCGTCCGAACGCTGCCCGGTCACGGGGGCGAGCACCGCGATGGCGAAGCCGGCCACGGCCAGTGCACCGCCCAGGACTGCAGAGGCCTGGTCCTCGCCGCCGAAGGCGTTGGACGTCAGGTACACGGTGAACACGAAGGTGGTCATCACGGCGTTGAAAGCGGCCGAGCCCCAGTCCCAGGCCGCCCACGCGAGGACCCGGCCCTTGCTGGTCGCATTGTTTCCGGCTTCGAGTTCCGATGGCGGCTGCATTGCCTCGGGAGCGCTGGCGGTGTTCATAGGCTGAATGGTATCCGCCGGTGGCGAACAACCGGAGGATGATACCCCGGACACCCGGCAGTTCTGCCGTCCGGTCCGCTCCACGCGGCAGGAGTGGCAGTTGCACCTTGATAAACTGCGGGCACTGAAATCTTACGAATGACCGCCTGCTCTTACTTTTGACAATCGAATCCCTGACGTTGCGGAGATACCAGTGATCACAGTTCTTGCCGTGCACTTTACGGTGGCTGCTGTGGCGCCTTTTCTGTTCAGGGCTTGGGGGCGGAACGCTTTCTACGCCCTGGCCGCCGTTCCCGCGGTTTCATTCCTCTGGCTGCTCCTGCAGCACGGCGCTGTCTACTCGGACTCCGGCTCGGTCTCCGAGGTGTTCCCCTGGATTCCGGGCCTCAAGCTGGAGTTCGCGTTCCGGATGGATGCCCTTGCCTGGGTGATGTCGCTCCTGGTGCTGGGGGTCGGTGCCCTGGTGTTGGTCTACTGTGCGCGGTATTTCAAGAAAAAGGATCAGGACCTCGGCGGCTTCAGCGCCCAGCTCCTGGCCTTCGCCGGGGCCATGTTCGGCCTGGTGGTGGCGGACGATCTTCTGCTGATGTTCATCTTCTGGGAACTCACCACCATCCTTTCCTACCTGCTGATCGGCTTCGCCCGCACCCGGCTCGCGGCCCGCCGCTCCGCATTGCAGGCACTGATGGTCACCACCGCCGGCGGACTCGCCATGCTGGTTGGCCTCATCATGCTCGGCTACAGCGCCGGCACCTACCGCATCTCGGCCATCCTGGCGCAGGCGCCCGGGCTGGTCACGGGACCCGCCGGCGCAACGGTGGCCGCCGCCGTCGTCCTCATCCTGGTGGGCGCCATCACCAAATCCGCGCTGGTCCCCTTCCACTTCTGGCTCCCCGGTGCCATGGCGGCACCCACCCCGGTCAGCGCCTACCTGCATGCCGCCGCGATGGTGAAGGCGGGCATTTACCTGGTGGCACGGCTGGCGCCGGGCTTCGCTGAGACCGCCTACTGGCAGCCCCTTGTCCTGGGGCTCGGGCTGGCCACCATGCTGGTGGGCGGGTACCGGGCGCTCCGCCAGACCGACATCAAGCTGATCCTGGCGTACGGCACCGTCAGCCAGCTGGGCTTCCTGACCATGGTGGTGGGCCTCGGCACCCCCGACGCCGCGCTGGCCGGACTCGCGATGCTCCTGGCACACGGGCTGTTCAAGGCCACGCTGTTCCTGGTGGTTGGCATCATCGACCACCAGTCCGGGACCCGTGACGTCCGGGAGCTGTCCGGCGTCTTCACCTCGTCCCGAGCCCTGGGGATTGTGGCCGGAATCGGCGCCGCTTCCATGGCCGGCGTCCCGCTGCTCGCAGGGTTCGTGGCCAAGGAATCGGTCCTGGAGGCCTTTGTCCACCACGCGCAGGGCGGGCCGTGGGGCATGGCGGTGCTCGCGGGCATCGTCCTGGGCTCCATCCTGACGTTCGCCTATAGCGCCCGCTTTATGTGGGGCGCCTTCGCCACCAAGCCGGGTGTGGAGCGGACGCCGTTCAAGGCGGTGAGGCCGTCGTTCCTCGGTGCTCCCGCCCTCCTGAGCCTCCTGAGCATCGTTTACGGCCTGTGGCCGGCGCCCGTGGATGCGTGGGTCCAGCCTTACGCCGCACTGTTCGCCTCCACCGCGCCCGACGCCGGAACACCGGCCGAGCAGGCCGGCCACCTGGCGCTCTGGCATGGGTTAACCCCGGCCCTCGGCTTGACAGCGGTCACCTTCGCGCTGGGCCTGGCGATGTACTTCGGACGCACCCTCGTGGCGCGGGCGCAGGACCGGGTGCCGGGGTGGATCGACGCGGACCGTGCTTACCAGTACACCATCGGGGCCCTGGACGACATCGCCGTCTGGATCACCGGCCGCACCCAGCGCGGTTCGCTCTATTTCTACCTGGCTGTCATCCTGACGGTGGCCTGCGTCCTTCCCCTCGCGGCCATGCTGCTATCCAACAAGCCGCTTCCGGACAACCTGTACTTCATCGACCCCAATTCGCCGCTGCAACTGGTGGCGGCCGCGGGCATCGTGATCGGCGCCCTCGCGGCCGTCAAGGCCAACAAGAGGTTCCTGGCGGTGCTGATGGTGTCCGTCACGGGCTACGGCATCGCCCTCATGTTTGCGCTGCAGGGCGCGCCGGACCTCGCCCTCACACAGATGCTGGTGGAAACCATCATCCTCGTGGCCTTCGTCCTTGCCATGCGCAGCCTGCCCGCCGAGCTCCGCGACCGCACCGGCGGCAAATACCGGGTGGTGCGCGTCATCATCGGGCTGGGCTTCGGCGCCACCATGATTTTCGCTGCGATTTACGCCATGGGCGCCCGGATTGCCACACCCGTGTCCCTGGAGTTCCCCCGCCTCGCCTACGAGGGCGGCGGCGGCCTGAACATCGTCAACGTGACCCTCGTGGACATCCGCGTCTGGGACACGTTTGGCGAAATTTCCGTCCTGGCGCTCGCCGCCACCGGCGTTGCCAGCCTGATCTTCGTCCGCGGCCGCGGAGACCGCATCCTGATGTCCTCCGACGTTGCGGAAGGGACTGTGGGCCGCCACACCGGTGTGGATCCGGGCTCCCGGGACGCCGCCGCGCTGGCCATCAGCAGGAAGTTCGCCGCGTCCACCCGCGACGCCTGGATTGTGGCCGGCAGGACCCTTGCCCCGGAACGGCGCTCCATCATTTTCGAAGTGGTCACCAGGCTGATCTTCCACTCGATGATCATCTTCTCCCTGTACCTGCTGCTGGCGGGGCACAACCTGCCGGGCGGCGGCTTCGCGGGCGGGCTCACCGCCGGCC
>JBKKDH010000451.1:0-4788 GCA_046708445.1 Arthrobacter sp. | reverse complement strand
GCCCTGGAGATGCTCGCCGGGCCGCTGACCGGGATCTACGATCCGACCGGCACCGGCCGGGTGCTGTTCGCGTTCTTCGCCGCGATGGCCGAGACCGAACGCGAGAACATCCGCGAGGCCACCCTCGAAGGCTTGAATGCCGCGGCCCGCAAGGGAAACCGCGGCGGACGCCCACCGGTGATCACCGAGGACATGCTGCACACCGTGCTGCGCCGCCGCGCGAACGGTGAGTCCGTGGAGGACATCCGCCCGGACCTGATCATCCCGACCGGCAGACGCAAAGGCCGCAACCCCAGCCTGGCCAGCATCTACCGGGCGCTCAACGAGCACGAGAAACGCCAGGCCTTCCCTGACGCCGTTGACCAGGCCCACGCCGACTTCGCCGCGCTCCAGCCGAGCACCCGACGCGACTGAACGGCCGGGTTATCGTTGGACAGCCATATCCGCCCGATTTTCGGCGAGTACTACGGCGACCCCGACCCTGGCCCACGCTGATCGTATGTGAGCTCCTCAAGGCCCGCATCAGTTCAGCAAACTCTTTAGTTGGAAAGGCAATGGATGCCACGGATGCCGTTGGCGTGGGGTACGAATTCAGATAAGGCGGGCCTCAACGCCGCATGGATGACTCCGGTAGCTGTGCAAGTGAAGTACACCCCAACCTGACGGGCCTGGGCCTCTTGATCAGTATTTTCGCCACGCTTTGGGGTGAAAAATTGAGCGATGCGCGTGCGTGTCCTATAGGTCGTGACTTCAGTGGACTAGTGCTTTGGGGTTCCGCTGGATTGGCGGGGGATGAGGGTTGGCATGGACCGCCTGATAAGGGGTTCGGTACCGGGGTTGACGATGAGGTCGATGGCTGTGGCGGCGATTTGGTCTAGGGGAACGTGGACCGAGCTTAGGGGTGTGGGCAGTCGCGCCGAGAGGGGCGTGTCGTTGTACCCGACCAGAGCGAGGTCATCGGGGATGGTAATGCCGTGGCGATGGGCTGCCGCCATCACGCCCATGGCGATGTTGTCGTTGGCGGCGAAGATAGCTGTCGGGCGGTGGCCGACGCCGAGGAGTGTTTCACCGGCGGTGTAGCCGTTTTCGATGCCGTAGCCCGCGGCGAGGAGCCATTTGTTGGGCGGGTTGATGCCGGCTTCTTTCATGGCCCTGCGGGCGCCGGCGAGACGGGCTTTCCCGGTGGATGTGAAGTCGGGGCCGGTGACGACGGCGATGTCGCGGTGGCCGAGGTCGATCAGGTGGCGGACGGCGAGGTAGCCGCCTACTTCGTCGTCTCCGAGCGCGGATGGGCTGATGCCGTCGGTGCGCAGCACCAGGGCGTGTGCTACCCGGCGTTCACGCAGGAGCCGGGGCAGTTTGTCATCGAGCCGGGCCGTTGCCAGGATCAATCCGTCTACGTTGCGGTCGAGCAGGGTTTCAGCTGCGCTGCGTTCGTCGTCAGGATCATCTCCGCTGGTAGCGACCATGGCGAAGTAGCCGCGGGAGGATGCAGCCTTTTCGAGTTCTTCGAACATCAGGGCCATGACGGTGTCACTCAGGCGGGGGACAAGGACGCCCAGTGTCCGGGTCTCACCGCGGCGCAGGCTGGAGGCGAAAGAGTTCCTCCGGTACCCGAGCTGCTCAGCTATCTTTCGAACGTTCGCTGCGGCCGCTGACCGCGACGTGGTCCGCTCATCCAGGGCGCGGCTGGCCGTGGAAATGCTCACGCCACTGGCCGCTGCAACGTCCTTCAGGGTGACGACATTGCCTGCGGTGCCTGCGTCCATGGCGGTTCTCCTCTTCAGCAAGGGGTGTAACAGACACTCTAATCCCCCCGGCTTGCAAACGTTCTCTTGACAGTGAGCTGCGACACGTGCAAAATTGAAAACGTTCCCGCAAACCTTCTCATAATAGCGGGACTGCCGACCATCAAAGAAGACAAGAAGGTAGCTGTAATGACACTCGATCTCCGCGGACTCAGCCCCGCACCTGTCACCCCGTTCACCGAAGATGGCGCTGTCGACTTCGCTGCGATCCAGCGTCTGGGTTCGTGGCTCGGATCGATTGAGGGCGTGAAGAGCCTCGTCGTCTTGGGGCACGCCGGCGAAGGCACGTTCCTTACCGAAGAGGAGCAGCTGGACGTTATCCGCGCGTTCGTAGCGTCGACCGATGGCCGTGTACCGGTCGTGGCGGGCATCACGAAGGAAGGCAACAAGACCGCGGCCCTCGAGGCAAAGAAGGCTGTCGAGGCCGGCGCGTCAGCTGGTCTCGTCTACCCTTCGCACGGGTGGCTGCGCTTCGGATACCAGAAGGGCGCCCCGCAGTCGCGCTACCAGGAAATCTATGAAGAGTCCGGTCTGCCGCTGATCCTCTTCCAGTACCCCGACAACACCAAGGCAACCTACGACCTCGACACCCAGCTGGAGATCGCCGGCCAGGAGGGCGTCTTTGCCACGAAGAACGGTGTCCGGAACATGCGCCGGTGGTACACCGAGATCCCCGCGCTGCGCGCCGCGTACCCCGAGCTGCAGGTGCTGTCCTGCCATGACGAGTACCTGCTGCCGACGATGTTCGATGTCGACGGTCTGCTCGTCGGCTACGGCAACATCGCCCCAGAACTCCTCGTCGAACTGATCGAGGCCGGCAAGGCGCAGGACTACCCGCGTGCCCACGCGATTCATGAGCGGCTGCTCCCGGTGACCAAGTACGTTTACCACCGCGGGTCCCACATGGAGGGAACCGTCGCCTTGAAGTGGGGACTCGTGAACCGCGGCATTCTGGACCACGCCACAGTGCGCACCCCGCTCCTACCCCTGCCCGAGGGCGCCGATACCGAAATTGCGGAAGCCTTCGCTGCCGCAAACATCGGCAAGGTCACCGTCAGCGCCTGATCCCACCCTTTACGGGTCCTCACGGGTGGCGGGCCCTTGGCCCGCCGCCCGTGCCCCAGCTTTTTACTCTCCGTCCCGGTCCAATGACGACCCCAGCAGTGTCGCTGTATAAGGAGGACTCGCCGATGCGCGAGCAGAATAAGACCATCACCCACCAGGAAACCAGGGAAGAGCAGATGGCAACCCAGCAAGGAAACCAGGCCCCCGCGGCCGCGAAGAAGCACCGGACCTTCCTGCAGTACCTTGCCCTGATGGGCCCCGCCTTCGTCGTCGGAGCATGGCAGTTCGGCCCCGGAAACCTCACCACCGCCGTGCAGGCCGGAAGCCGCTTTGACTACAGCCTCGTCTGGGTCATCGCCGTCTCAACGGTCCTGATGATCTTCTTCACGGACATGAGCGTCCGGCTCGGCATCGCCACCCCCGTCTCCTTGATCTCCTCGATCAAGGACCACCTCGGCAAATGGGTCGGCCTTCTCGCAGGCTTTGGCGTCTTCGGGATCACCCTCATGTTCTCCGTTGGCAACGCCGTCGGATCCGGCCTTGGCCTGTCACTGATCTTCGGTGGCTCCCCGGTCGTATGGACCGTGGTCTGCACCGTTGCCGTCGCGATTGTCCTGGCCTTCAAAAACGTCTACGGCATCGTCGAAAAAGCACTCCTGGTTATCGTCGTCCTCATGGGCGTCGCGTTCATCGCCAGCACCGTCGTCGCGCAGCCTGACTGGTACCGGACGATGGAAGGCATGGTCCCGCAGCTGCCTGCCGGGAGTGAGGTCCTCATCATCGCCCTGGTGGGCACCAACTTCTCCATCAACGCCGCTTTCTACACCTCCTACGGCATCAAGGAACACCGCCGCACCCGCGCCGACTACAAGGACATCACCCTCGTCGACACCATCCCCGGCATCGTTGCCCCCGGCATCATGACCGCCCTGGTCATCATGGTCGCCGCCGCCGTACTCGGCAAGACCGGGGCCGAAGCAGGGACCATCAACGCCCTCGCATCCATCTTCACCCCGCTGGCCGGCCCCACCGGAGCCATGCTCTTCGCCCTTGGACTTTCGGGAGCCGCGTTCTCCTCCATGATTGCCAACGCGACCGCAGGCGGAACCATGCTCTCCGACGCCATCGGCCGCGGCGCCAAGGCAGGGTCCCCTGCAGCACGCATCTTCACCGCAGCGATCCTGGCCTTCGGCCTGATCATTACCCTCTCATTCCAGTCCTCCCCCGTCGGCCTAATCGTCATCGCCCAGTCCCTGACTGTCCTCATCGCACCGCTGCTCGGCGTCTTGATCGTCACCATGGCCAACAAAACCGCCGTCATGGGCGACCTCCGCAACAAATGGTGGCAGAACCTTTTCGGAGCCATCGGCCTCATCGCCATCTTCGCCCTGTCCTTCCGGCTCATTACCACCCTGATCGGCTAGTTGAACGCGACACAAGCCACACAAGTAATGCCCCGACCCTCGATGGTGGGGGCATTACCTGTGTCGCTGGTTGTTTCTCATCCGGGAAGGGCAGGCATCCGTGCCCCTTCATGGTGACCACTGCCCGATTTCCCAAGACAAGGCGCATCCACTAAGGGCACACCCCAACCTGACGTCGGGATGCCTCCCTCGAGATTGTCAGGTTAGGGCCTTTTTCGCATTCATGGACGGAGGGCTCCCGCACCCCTTATGTTCCAACCTGACATTCTTGGGCGAGTGTTCGGGGACAACGCCTCGACTCTACCGACGACGTCGAAACGCACCTCAAGTCGGACAGAATCCAATGAGTGATGGCTTCGGCAGATTCGGCGTTTTACTTCGACTTAGATCACCATGCCATGCTTCAAATCCAGGAGACCGACTACAGCGCTCTCCCACCGCTCGGGATCGACATTCCACTCATGAGAATGCCCCACGGCGTCGAAAGGAAC
>JBKKDH010000450.1:0-10156 GCA_046708445.1 Arthrobacter sp. | reverse complement strand
GAGTCTACGGGCAGGAAGGCGGCCGCCCGGTGGTGCTGCGGCCAGTTGAACTCCACATTGCCGGAGATCCACGGCCCCGCAAGTCCAACCAAGCCCGGCTTGATCACGTTGTTCCGGTAGATCTCCGGAAGCAGCATGAGGCGTACGTAGTCGTTTTCCACGTGGATAGCCTGCCACAGGCGCGGTTCCTTTAATGCGCGATGCTGTCAATGAACGGTATCGGATACACCTTGCCGCTGGAACCCTGATAGACACGCCGGTCCAGGAAGAGCGGATACCGGTCGGGCTCCCCAGGCTCATACGTATCGATGGAGACCTGCTCGCTCCAGCAGGCAACGCCGCCTGTGGCCAGGATGGCCTGCTGATCCGCGGGCGCCTCGGGCAGGAAGATCTGGCTCTTGGGTTCATCGGCAGTCATCACGATGCCAGCTTACGGACATCGTCCCGTCGGGTCCCATGGCAGAAAAACGCGAATATATGGACGATCGTGTTCGATACCCGATGTTGTTCACTGGGCTTATGGCGCCATCGCCATGGTGGCGGTAGCTTTGGATTACTTTTTCTTCGAAGCAGCCGAGGTACCCGGAGGTACCACTGATGCAGGGCTTGTCCACGTCATTGGTTCTGATCGCCCTACTGGCTATCGCAGCGCCCCTCGCGGCCCGCTTCCTTGACCGAGTGGTCAAGGTGCCGATCGTGGTCTTTGAAATTGTCCTCGGAATCATGCTCGGCCCCAGTCTCCTGGGGTGGATCCAACCCGCAGAGTTCACGGATACGCTGGCCCAGTTCGGACTCGCCATGCTCTTTTTTGTTGCTGGCAACGAAATCGATTTCGCCGTCATCCGCGGCCGGCCCGCCAACCGTGCATCTGCTGGCTGGGTGATCTCCTTGGCGGCAGGCATTGGCGCCGGCCTCGTCCTTGCCCCTGCACCGGAGGCTGCCGTGATTATCGGCGTTGCCCTGTGCTCCACAGCCCTGGGTGCGCTGCTGCCTATCCTTCGCGACGCCGGCGAATCGAAATCCCCGCTCGGCATTGCGGTCACCGCACTGGGTGCGGCCGGGGAGTTTGGTCCCCTCGTAGCGATCTCGCTGTTCTTTAGCGGCAGGGAGTTGGGACCGGCGACAGGAGTGCTTCTCGGGTTTGTTCTCGTGACTGGCCTGGCAATTTATCTCGCCTCGCGCGCACGGCACTCACTGCTCCACTCCCAGGTGACCAGGACCCTGCACACCAGCGGCCAGTTCGCCGTCCGGTCCATAATGTTCATCCTCACCGTGCTCGTTGTGCTCAGCATGGTCCTGGGACTCGACATGCTGCTGGGTGCGTTCGCCGCCGGAGTCCTCTGGAGGGTAGCCCTCGCACGGGCTCCCGAACTGGATCGGAAGATCATCGAGACAAAAATCGACGCCATCGCGTTTGGATTCCTTGTGCCGATCTTCTTTATCGACACCGGCATAGACTTCGACCTGCGCGCGCTGACCGCCAGCCCTGCCGCTCTTGCCATGGTCCCCTTGTTCCTGCTCCTCCTGCTCATCATCCGCGGTCTGCCGTCGTTGCTCGCCGCTCCCCCTCACACCACTGCTGCAGACAGGCGGGCCATCATGCTTTTTGGGGCAACGGGATTGCCGATCATCGTGGCGGTGACAGCCATTGGCCGGGACGAGGGGCTCATCTCAAGCGGAATCGCATCCGCCCTCGTTGGAGCAGGAATGCTCTCGGTACTCCTGTTTCCGCTCCTCGCACTCCGTCAGCATCAACGCAGGCCGTCGGGGAAGCTCACGCGTCACCAGGAAATCCCGTAGGAGGGGGACCAGGCCCGCGTCGCCGGCGGTGCACCACAGTGCGATTCCCAGGACGCTTGGTTTTCCCTGCCCAAGACTTTCCCTGGAGCTAGGGAAAACCAAGGGAACTCTTGATCCAGCGGCGGCATGGTTAACCCATGAAGCGGATATCAGCGCCCCGGGCCTTCGGCGGGAACTCACGCACTGGCGCAGAGGTCAACGTGTCGAGCGGAATCAGCCCCACCACAGGGCTGGTGACTTCATCCGTAATTCCGCAGAAATGGACTTCCAGCAACTTCATTCAAGACGGTGACCAACTCTGGCCCGACTGCCGCGACTGAAACTTGGTCCAATGACACCTGTACACCGGGCAGCGTGGCGCACCACGATGACAATCGTGCTCGCGTCCGTTCTGCTGGGCGGGTGCTCCTTGTTGGCGAGCGACCCGGCACCCAATCCATCGGATGCTGACGGGATCAAGGCATCCCGCCCAATGAATGCGGAAGGGCCCTTCGTTGTGACCTCAGTCACCGATGGGGACACGATTAGGGTCGACATCGACGGCCAGTCAACCCGCGTCCGCCTCATCGGCATAGACACCCCTGAGGTCAACGATCCCCGGAAACCCGTCCAGTGCTTCGGACGCGAAGCATCCCGGCGTGCCCGTGAACTCATGGACGGCACGCAGGTATGGCTGGAATACGATCCCAGCCAGAGCCGCCGTGACCGTTATGGCCGCACCCTGGCCTACGTCTGGCTGGCTGACGCGGTACTCGTCAATGAAGAAATGGTGAACGAGGGTTTCGCCCATGAATACACCTACGGGGCCCCTTATAAATATCGGGACATTTTCCGCATCGCCGAGCAGGCAGCCCGCGCTGCCGAGCGGGGGCTATGGAGCCCGGCCACATGTGCAGGTGAATCACCTTGGCGGTGACAGGTTCCGGTCTGGCGTGGATCATGGCGGGAATTGATTGAACACTATCCTCGCGCTACCTTTGCCACGCTCGATCGGGCCCGCACCGGCGTGAAGGCACGCATGGTTCCCTCCACGACGGCGCGGACCACGAAACCGGCTAGCCTGCGAAGTGCAGCCCGTGCTGACCCGCGGATCAAGGACATGGTGTCCGGGAGCGACGGGACCCGCGATCCCCAGATCAAAAATTTCCATCCACCCCGCGTGCCCCGGCCCCCGGGGTGTGCTGGTACAGCAGCTCAATGACGTGCCCGTCGGGGTCGGCAATGTAGATCTGCTCCACATAGTCGTCCCGGACGCGTGGTCCGCCCACCCGCTCAAGCCCCCGCCCCCGCATCGCCGCCAGGAACGGCTCGAACGAATCTGCTCCCCATTGTGCTGATCCTCATCCAGACCCTCGCCCGCTCCGTGCACATCATCGGCTGACCTGCCCAGACGGTACTCGACATCTTGGCATTCCTCGGCACCCCTGGCTGGCACTGACCATCACGGTCTTCTGCGCCTACGCACTGCTGCTGACGCCGAGGGTCCGGCGCGGGGAGGGCATCTCGTACTTCGGATGCAGGGCATGAAACCGGTCGGCGAAATCCTGGTCTCCACCGGCGGCGGCGTCGCGTTCGACTCCGACCTGCAGGGAACGGGGCGCGCCAGCCTCCCGGCGTATCTCTTCGCCGCCGGCCTCGGCGCGCTGCTGCAGGTCCGCCGTCGCTATCCCCGGGCCGTCCTCGTTCTGACCCTGCTGGGCATCTTCGGCCACCACGCACTTGGCTTTCCGCCCATCGGTATCCCGCTGCCGGCTGTGGGGGCGATATATTCGGCCTCCGAACAGGACAGGACCAGGGACGCAGCTGCCGCGGGAGCAGTGCTGGTGCGCGTGACCGCTCGCAGTTGGTGATCCTCGCCTTCGAGACAGGCCTCGTCACACCGGGTCGCCCGTAGGACGGATACTGGATTTTGAGGTCCTGAACCAGCCGCACCAACTCCACGGCGGTGGCAGCCGCAATCGGGACTATCTTGTGCGGGCCCGCGGTAACCGCTGAAAACCTCCCGCAACGGACTCTGGGCAATCTGCTCCTGCTCTTCAAGCACGATGAAGGTGGGGCTCTCCCTCAGGCGGAGCCTGATGAAAAGGGCAATGCCGATCAGCAGTGTCGAGGCCAGGAATGGGATCCGCCACACTCCAGACAGCAGCACTTCGCTCGGCAAGGGAGCTCGCTCAGGTCAATCACGGCGAGATCCGCCGCCACCAGGGCCGCGGTGGCTTGGAGCGCTTCCTCCGTGGGTATGGAAGGAACTGAAAAACGTAAATGGATACCCGGCCGCCGTCGTCGTCCGCCCAAGAGAAGTGCACAAGCGCCGGTCACGAGAGTCGTGGGCGAGATGCTGACAGACGAGGAAGGCCAAATGGCCGCCAGGCTGTGCGCCCTCAATGCCCTTGCGGCTACAGGAGCAGCCTGCGGCGGGGACTTCAAGCGCCTCCGAGCCGGAACCCACAAGATTCAATCAAAAATGTGAATCCGAAGCTTCACTTGTCGCCCGTCGGGGTTATCCTCAAAGTGCGTATCCAGTTGCGGGGGGCATCCGGGCGGGGGGCAAGGCGCACCTGCGGTGTGACTGCCGCGGGCCAGTTTCAATATTTGCATCCACACCGGGGAAACCCGGCGGATTTCAAAGGAAACGAGCATGGGCCGTCGACACGCAGCAACTGACCCCACCTATCCACGCTGGATCTGGTTCGTCGCGGCCGCCGTCGTTGCAGTTCTCATTGTTGGCGGCGCCTTCGTGCTCCGAACACTGATCTACCCCAACGATTCAGGGGAGGGCGGGACGACGGCGGAAAACGGCAGCACCCCCGCAGCAGGCGAACCCTTGGCACAGGACAGTCCGGCCGCCGTCGCCGGGTCCTCTCCCTGCATTTCCTTGAACATCCTCACCTCACTGGAAAACGCCGAAATGGTCCGGGCCCTGGCAGCCGGGTACACGGAGAAACCCCGCAGCGTGGAGGGCAAATGCGTGACGCCGGCAGTGACCCAGGATAAAACCGGAGTCGCTGCCGGCAAGGTGGCGGCGCAGTTCCCCGGCGTTCCGGCCGGCGACAGGCCCGCCATCTGGCTGCCGGACTCTTCCGCGTGGTTACGAATAGCAGGGGCCGGCGGAAGCCCTGTCCCCCAGGAGGGAACCAGTCTCGCCCGGAGTGCGGTCGTGGTGGCCATGCCGGGGACAATGGCAAAGGCCCTCGGCTGGGACAGCAAACCGCCGTCGTGGTCTGAAGTGTTCAGGATGGCCGATGACCAGGACGTCTGGGAGCGCCTCGGCCATGGCGACTGGGGGAAGTTCAAGTTTGGCAAGGCCAGTCCGCTCGTTTCGACGTCGGGCTTAATGGCTCTTGCTGCTTCCTACGGTGCCGCTGGCGGAAGCCCGGGTGGTTTGGACGACATGGACCTCGACGCACCGTCGCTGGTGGAGAAAGTCCGCGCTGTGGAACTGGGCA
The DNA here is from genome assembly GCA_046708445.1 of Arthrobacter sp. Taxonomy (GTDB): domain Bacteria; phylum Actinomycetota; class Actinomycetes; order Actinomycetales; family Micrococcaceae; genus Arthrobacter. Next base: position 4,910 of record JBKKDH010000450.1, on the reverse strand, counting down.
CCAGCCACTATATGGCCACCCCCGAGCATTTCCTGTGGCACGCGAGGGAGGCTGACGAGGCCGGGAAGGTCTCGGAATTCCTCTCGGCCGTGATCGTGGATGAAAAATCTGTCTGGGACTACAACCGGGGCGTGGTCAGCGAAGACGGTGTAACGAAGCAATCCGGTCCCGCGCCGAAGGAGCCCCTCAGTGCCATCTACCCGCACGACGGCGTGCACGTGGCAGACAACCCGGCCGTCGTCCTTGACGGGGATTGGGTGGGTAGCCAGCAGCGTCTGGCGGCCGAGGATTTCCTCGCGTTCGCAGTGACGGAACAGGGCCAAAACGTTGTCAAGGCATCGGGGTACCGGACCATCCAGGGCAAGCTGGATACCGGGGTGGCGGGCACCGGACGTTACGCTGAGGCGCTCCAGCCGCTGCCTCTGCCCAGGGCGGAGGCGCTCGTTGCCATGCAGGACAGCTTCCCCGCGGTCCGCAAGCGGGCCAGGGCCTTGTTCCTGCTGGACGTCTCGGAGTCCATGGTTCAGGAACCCGGAGTGACCAAGCTGCAGCGGGCTAAGGATGCCGTTCGCAAGGCATTGGATCATTTCACGGGTGACGATGAGATTGGACTGGCCGCTTTCTCGCACGTGGGCGACGGCCCCTTGCAGCCGGGCGTCGTCAGCCCGGTAGCACCGTTTAGGACCAATAAAGAAGACCTCATCGCCAAGCTCAATGGGCTCCAGGCCGTGGACGCCACGCCTCTTTTCGAGGCGGTCAGCCGCTTCTCGGGTGATCAAGCCAAGGAATACAAAGACACCTTCATCAACACCATCGTGCTGTTGAGTGACGGCAAAAACGATTCCACCCACCCGGGAGACCTGAGCGGGCTCTCCCAGCAGTTGAGCCATCAGAACCACTCGACGCCGGTGCTCGTCTTTACGCTCGCGTACGGGCCCGACGCCGACGTCCCCACTCTGCTGGAAATCGCCAGGGCAAGCGGCGCGCACTATTATGACGCCACCGATCCGAACAGGCTCGAAGAGGTGCTTGGCGAACTGGTGACCAGTTTCTAGCAGGTGAGGCAAACGCGATTTCCACCACGAACCGGGACACCGGGTTCCCCGGGAACAGTAGAAGGGACAAACCATGGTGATCTGCGCAACCTGCGCCGTCGAACGCGACGAACCTGCTCCGGAGCTCTGCCCAATCTGTACCGATGAGCGGCAGTATGTGTCCGAGGAAGGACAAAAGTGGCTCACACTCGGCGGGCTGGCGCAGGAAGGCCAGCAGACAGTTTTGAAGGAGAACGAGCCGGGACTGATCGGGATCAAGACAGAACCAAAAGTCGGGATCGGCCAGACCGCTCAGCTTGTGGTGACAGACGAGGGTTCGCTGCTGTGGGATCCGGTCGGTTATGTCGATGACAGCGCTGTGGAGGCAGCGCTTGAGCGAGGCCCGGTACTGGCTATCGCCGCCAGCCATCCACACATGTTTGGTGTGCAGGTGGAATGGTCGCATCGGCTCGGTGGCGTCCCCGTACTTGTGGCGGACGCAGACCGGCGATGGCTGGGGCGAAGTGATCCGGTCATCAGATACTGGTCCGGCAGCCAAACCATCGCCAAAGGTTTGACGCTGCACCAGACCGGGGGCCACTTCCCCGGCAGCGCAGTGGTGCACTGGGCCGCAGGAGCGGGCGGCAGAGGAGTCCTGCTGACCGGTGACAGCGTCTATCCGAACCCCGACCGTCGCTCCATCGCCTTCATGCGCAGCTACCCGAATCATCTTCCGCTGTCCGGCGCGGTGGCGTTGCGAATCGCCGCGCAGCTGGCAGAGCTCACATTCGACCGGATCTACGGCAACTTCAACAATGTCATCGGGTCCGGAGCCAAGGCCATTCTGCATGACTCCGCCCAACGGCACGCTGCGTGGGCGCGAGGAGACTTCGACCATTTGACCTGAACGTCAGCTGATCAGTACTCGCCTTTGATCACGAAGTAGGAGCCGCGGATAAAGACGTGATCGTACTTGTTGCGGTAGTAGCGCCCCTCGTTGGCGCGCAACCCAGCCAGCGCTTCGGCGACCGGAGACTACTCCAGGCCAACCTTGGAAACGTTCTCGAAGTCTGAGGAAGACCACTGTGACTGCTCGGGCAAGCCTGGAACGGTTTGCCCCCTCGCGTGCTAGGAGGAAAAGGGCTAGCCTGACGCACATGGCCCAGGCAGCCTCGCCCGCACGCGCGTGGATTGGGACGATCCTCTTCCTCTTCCTCGCGCCCGGCGTTGTCGCGGGGCTCATCCCCTGGCTCATCTCCGGGTGGCGGTGGTACGACTGGGGCGACGCGGCCTGGGTTCTGGTGCTGATCGCCTGGTTCGCGATCGCTAGCGGGGTGGCCTTCCTGCTGCACGCCTTCGCGCTGTTCGCCCTGCACCACGGAACGCCCGCTCCAGCCGCTCCGACCGAGACGCTTGTCGTCGCGGGAGCCTACCGGTTTGTGCGCAATCCGATGTATCTCTCGGTGCTCACCATCATCCTCGGACAGGCACTTCTGTTCGGCAGCTGGTGGCTGGTGATCTACGCCGTGATCGCCCTCGCCGCCGTCGTCGCGTTCGTGAAGGGCTACGAGGAGCCGACCCTCACCAGCACCTACGGCGAGCAATACCTCAACTACCGCGGCAACGTCCCGGGGTGGTGGCCGCGGCTCACGCCGTGGCGGACGAGACGGCAGCCATGAACCGTTGTCTGCTCGTCAGTTGGGTCCCCGAGCCACCCGTCACCTTGGTGCTGGGCCAGCTGAATTCGATACTGGGATTGGCCGGGGTAGCCAAGGCTTTTGGCAGGGGCTGCTTGCCGTGTCCCAGCCGGCCACCCTCAACAGCCTCATCGACAGCGCCCTCGATCCACGCGCAACAGTGCTCAAGCCGGCGGCGAACTCGCGAGGGGGATACGGCGGCGTCGTCCAGGCCCCGGACGGCATGAACTGGCCGGGGTAGAGGCCTCTTTCCCGCCTGAAGCTGCCGGTCCTCAGACAATCAGGTTGAGCGTGAGTTCCATGGCGCCGAGGAAAACCGCCAGAACCGACGTGCCAAGCCCAGCGACCAGAAGCAGGCCGGGGTGGGCGAGACCCACCACGACGCGCCGAAGTTGGGGCGAATGCCGCAGGAATGTCTTGGGCAGCCGCGAATCTTGCGGGTTCTGGCGCCAGCCGCGGAGACGGCGCAGGAACCACGCACAGCGCACAATAAGCGCCATCCACAACACCGAGACAACCAGGGGCACCGCTACAAGGAGCAGGTTGAACCCCAGCGACGTCACCTCACGCTCCGAGTTCCCGGCCAGTGCCTGCACCGTTGTGGAAATCGAGGCGCTGGCCACCACGGAGAGTCCCCACACCATAAACGCAGCCGTCAGCGCGAGGAACCGGACAAAGAAGTGCGCGAGCACCGATTCTTTCTGGGGCTTGAGGTACCTGCGCGGGGTCGCTTGGAGCACAGCCACAGTGCAAGCCAGTGTGGGCAGTGCAGCCATCCCCACAAGCACGTACCAGGTCCAGCCAGCCAGGTCCACGAACTCGTCAACAATGATCAGCAACGCCCAGAAACCCGTCCACGCCCAGCCTGCATACAGCGGATTCCTGACTAGCCAGGCGGGCAGCCGCTGAGGCAGCCGGACAGCGGGCGCGATAGAGGACCGGGAACCAGGATTTCGGACCCCCTTATTTCCGGGGGCAACAGCAGCCGGACCGACGCCAACAGGGCCGTCCGGCAGGGCCCGTGTCTTGGCGTCCGGCGGGTCTTGTTCCCCTCTCGCCATGCTCATGGGCTCACTGTAGCAATGCGGGAGGCGAGCCCGCCGTCGTCCGTTCGCGCGGTTAGGTACGGAGCACTGGTCCAGCAGGTGGTCTCCAGTCCCACACACTTTCAGTCTCCGACGCTCCCTCGGGCGGAGGGGGAGGCAGGTCCGGTAGTGGTGTCCCCGGCCCGGGTCGCATGCTTCACCCTCTCGACACCTGCCGTTGTCTGTCATGCCATCCCGGGCGCCTACGTTTGATCGCACCCGGCCACCGGGCACCCCTATCAACGCATTTGGAGCAGACATGAAGATGAAGCGCGCCCTGGCCATCGCAGCAGTCGCCGCGGCCACCCTGACAGCCGGAACCTCCGCTGTGGCCACCAACTGGCAAACCCCCAAGGGCCTCACGGCAGAAGCAGAGGCCTTCACCAAAATGGACCGCAACACCCAGTGGGACCAGGTCCAGAAGCTCAAGCTGGACTTCCCGACCTTCCACCCGCAAGGCATGTCGTTGGTCGGCGATAAAATCTTCCTCAGCAGCGTCGAGATCCTCGAACCGACAGTGCGCTACCCCTCGCCCATCGACGGTTACGACCGCACCACCGGCAAGGGCCGCGGCCACGTCTTTGTCATCGACCGGCAGGGAAAGCTGCTGAAAGATATCGTCCTTGGTGAGGACACCATCTACCACCCGGGCGGCACGGACTTCGACGGCGAGAAGGTCTGGGTTCCCGTGGCCGAGTACCGGCCCAACAGCAGGTCGATTGTCTACACAATTGATCCAGACACCTACGAGGTCGCGGAGCAGTTCCGTCAGGCGGACCACATTGGCGGGGTGGTCGCCGACCGCAAGACCCATCGAATCAGCGGCGTCAGCTGGGGTTCCCGCAAGCTGTTCACCTGGAACAGTCAAGGCGGCATCCTGGGCGCCAAGGCCAACCCCAGCCACTTCATCGACTACCAGGACTGCGAGTACGCCGGCGCCGGGCGCCAGCTCTGCTCGGGAGTTACCGGCCTTAAGACTGCCGACGGACAGCCGTTCGAGCTCGGCGGTCTCGCCCTGACCGACCTCACAGACGGAGCGATCGTCCACGAGGTCCCCTTTCAGAAGTTCTCCACCGCAGGCCACTCGATGACCC
>JBKKDH010000449.1:0-9518 GCA_046708445.1 Arthrobacter sp. | reverse complement strand
GCCGCCTGCCCGCTCACCGATGTCATCGAGGAGCAGGTAGGCAAGTCCCTTGACGGCGTCGTTGACGACTGGCGCCTGAACTGGGTGTGGATGCCGCCTTGGGGTCCGGAGCGGATCACCGATGACGGCAAGGACCAGATGCGGGCCCTCGGCTTCAACATCTAAATCTTCACCTTATAAAGTACGACTACGGCCGGTTACCTCCCAGCGGAGGCGACCGGCCGTCGTCGCACCCTCATCGATTGCTCCTCCCCATCGGCCCCCTAGCCTCGCAAGCTCGATCGGGGCCCCTCGGTAGCGTGAGCCCATGGCGTGGGCCCAGTTTAGAGGGTAGGCGCCGAGAAGGTGTCGCACTGGTTGATATCGCCGGTCTGGTAGCCCTGGTAGAACCACCGTTGCCGCTGTTCACTGGAACCGTGCGTCCAGGCTTCGGGCGATACCTGGCCCGTTGCGGCTTCCTGAATCCGGTCGTCACCCACGGCCGAGGCCGCTGAGAGGGCATCGTTCAGGTCCTGCTGGGTGATCGGTTCAAGGAAAGGCTGGCCGTCGGGGCCGGGCTGGGTTGAGGCGTGCTTGACCCACAGGCCTGCGTAGCAGTCAGCCTGGAGCTCCACGCGGACGGCCCCGGACTCCGGTCCCTGAGGATCCTGCTGGGCGCGGTCAAGGTATCCCAGGACGTTCTGGATGTGGTGTCCGAATTCGTGTGCCACCACGTACTCCTGGGCCAGGGGTCCGCCGGAGGAGCCGAACCGGTCCACGAGGTCCTGGAAGAAGCCGGGATCGAAGTAGGCGGTGGTGTCGGCGGGGCAGTAGAAGGGGCCCACTGCGCTGGAGGCCGTACCGCAGCCGGTGCTGACGGCATCGTCGAAGATCACCGTCTCAGGCTGGGGATACTGCACGCTGTATTCCTGGAGGTACGCCGGCCAGAACGCGTTGAGGCTGTTGACAGTGCCGGTGATGCGGCAGTCGAGGCGGGCATCGGCGTCGGCGCCCGTTTCGCAGGCGGGCGCGGTTCCTTGGCTTTGGGGCTCCTGCGCCCCGCCGGTGAGGCCTTCGAGCAGTTGGGGGTTGACGCCCAGGAGAGTGGCAATAAGCAGGATCAGCCCGCCGCCGATCCCACCGCCAATAAGGCCGCCGCGGCCTCGTCCACGGCGGTCCTGCACCTGGGATGGATCCAGCTGGACGTTGTCATTGAAGCTCATAGAGTCACAATAGACCCGGAAGGCAGTGGCCGCCCGGTAAAGTTGGGCTGATGCCTTTTCTCGATCGAATCCAGCGTTGGGCCACTGACCGCCCCCTCGACACCGCCGTCGTAGTGGCCGGCCGGCGCCTGACGTGGGCTGCGCTCCGCGACGCGGCAGCGTCCGAAGTGGCCGGCTCCAAAGCCGTCACTGTCCTGGCGGAGGCAAACTCCGTTGACTTTGCTGTCCGGTTCGCCGCGGCGGTGGCCGGGGAGCGGCAGTGCGCCGTCCTGGACCCGGCGTGGCCGGAGCAGCTGCAGCAGGAAATCCGCGGGCGGCTGGACGGGTCAGCCCAACCGGGCGACGTAGCTGCGGACGACGCCTTGGCCGACGGGCCGCCCGAAACGACGTTCCTGGTCGGGCTGACGTCCGGCACTACCTCAGTGCCCAAAGCCTTTACCCGGTCCAGGCAGTCGTGGCGGAAATCCTTCGACGCATCCATCGAATTCTTTGGCCTCCGGCAGGACGATGTGACGCTGGCCCCGGGCCCCCTCGCGGCAAGCCTGAACCTGTATGCGTTGGCGGAGTGCCTGTACGCAGGCTCAGAGTTCCAGACCCTGGCGAGCTTCGACGTCGGTGACGTCCACGCGGCCATCACGCACGACGGCGTGACCCGCCTGGTCCTGGTGCCCACCATGCTGCGGCTGCTCAGTGAGCGCGGCCTCACCGGCTGCGTGGACGCGGCAGGAGTGCGGACCATCATCTGCGCCGGTTCCAAACTCGATGCGCGCACCCTTGAAGCAGCACGCCGCTGGGCGCCCAATGCCACGATCTTCGAGTACTACGGCGCCTCCGAACTGAGTTTCGTCTCGGGCGCCGGCCTCCCCGCCGGGGAACTCGACGCCGGCGGCACCGGAATCGGACACGCGTTTCCGGGGGTGGAAGTGCGGATCCTGGACGATGATGGATCCCCGTGTCCCGACGGCGGGTCGGGCAACATCTGCGTCCGCAGCGGGCTGGTCAGCAACGGCTACCTGTGGGGCGATGACGGCCAGGCCCTGCGGTCCTTCGACGGCTGGTTCACGGTGGGGGACCAGGGCTACCTGGCCGGGGAGGAGCTCCACATCCTGGGCCGTCGTGCCGACATGATCCTCACGTCCGGGAAGAACGTCTATCCACATGAGGTGGAACTGGCGCTGGCGTCCGTTCCCGGCGTCGCGGCTGCCATAGCGGCCGGGATGCCCGACGACCTCCGTGGCCAGCGCGTCGTAGCCGGTGTGGTCCCTGCCCACGGCGGAATTTCTGCCACGCAGCTCAGGGCCGGCCTGGAAAACATCCTGGCGCGCGACAAACGGCCCCTGCAGTATTTCGCCCTGTCCGAACTGCCCACCACCGACCGCGGCAAGGTGAGCCGGAACATGCTGCTCGAGTGGATCACTTCCCATGACCAAAGGGTCCGTCATCTTGGGCACTGAGATTCTTGGACACCCAAAGCATGCCTCCTGAACTGCTGCCTCCCGACCGGAAGCCTGTGATCATCGCCGCCCGGCGGACACCGGTGTGCCGCTCCAACGGGGCGCTGAAGGACCTGCGGGCGCACGAGTTGCTCGCCCCGGTCCTGAAGCAGCTTCTCGCCGAGTGCCAGGTGTTGCCGGAAGACGTGGCAGATGTGGTGGTCGGCAACGCCGTGGGCGGAGGCGGCAACGTGGCCCGCCTGGCCCTGTTGGAGGCCGGACTTCCGGTCACGGTGCCCGGCATGACCGTGGACCGGCAGTGCGGGTCCGGCCTGGACGCCATTGTCCTGGCCGCCAGGCTGGTGGCTGCCGGCGGCAACCCTGTCTATCTCGACGGGGGAGTGGAGAGCATCAGCACGGCGCCGCTGCGGGCCTACCGCAATGACGACGGCGAACCGGACTTTTTCTCCCGGGCCCAGTTTGTGCCGCTAAGCTTCGGCGACCCGGACATGGGAGTGGCGGCCGAAAACGTTGCCGCGCGCCTCGCCGTCGGCCGTGACCGGCAGGACGCCTTTGCCTTGGCCAGCCACCAGCGCGCCGTCGCCGCGGCCCGGGCAGGACGCTTCGACGGCGAGATCACACCGCTGGCGACAGCCAACGGCACCGTCAGCAGGGACGACGGCCCGCGTCCCGGACTCACTGCGGCTGTCCTGAAACGATTCCCGGCGGCCTTTGTCGAGGGGGGAACGGTCACTGCAGGAAACTCATGCTTTGACGCCGACGCCGCCTCCGCCGTCGTTGTCACTTCCTTGCAGCGCGCCCGTGAGCTGGGCGCAACGGACGGGCTCCTGGTGCTGGCCACGGACACTGCCGGGGTGGATCCCGAATTGCTGGGGATCGGCGCGGCGGTGGCCGGCGAAAGGCTCCTGGCCAACGCTGGCGTCACTGCGGCCAGCGTGGGGCTCGTGGAATTCAACGAGGCGTTCGCCGCCCAGGCCCTCGCCTGCCTGGATCATCTGGGCATAGACCCGCACCGGGCGAATGCCGACGGCGGTGCCCTGGCTTTGGGCCACGCCTACGGGGCGTCCGGAGCTGTGCTCGTGACACGCCTGCTGGCACAGGCCCGCTCCTCCGGCGAGCCCGGCCTGCTGGCCCTGGCGCTGATCAGCATCGCCGGCGGGATGGGTACGGCTGCGCTGCTGCGGTACGAAGAGTTCACCGGCTGAAGCAGCCGAAAGGGCCCGCCCAGTCAGTCGTCCGCCTCGCCGAGTCCGCGGGCGGCCAGCGCCTCACCGGTCTGCCGTGCAAAGGCCACGGTGGTAATAAAAACTGGCAGCACCAACGCCCTCGGGTTCCGTTCCAGGCCCCGTGCCCGGGCGGAGTCTCGGACGTCCGCGAACGCGCCCGCTATGTAAGGGATGCTCCGCAACATCACCGCGATGGTCAGCGCGAAACGCTCAGGGTCGGCGCCGAAGCGCCGGAACGGCGTGGCCAGTGACACCACACCGTCCAGCAGCCGCTGCATGGGCGTGGTCGCAGTCAGCAAGGATGCCGCCACCACGCATACCAGGATGTTCAGGACAATCCGGGCCGCGGTGGGCCCGCCGAGCTGCCACCACTGGAACAGCCCGATCACGGGCAGGACAAGCAGCAACGGACGGATGGCACCGACGAGCCTGCGCGCCCCTGCCCCGGTGAGCAGGTACAGCCCGCACATCACGGCAAGGACGGCGGCGGACACGAGCCAGTCAACTATCAGGAAGGACGCCAGGCCGCAGCCAAACACGAGCAGGAACTTCAGGACCAGCGGGCAGCGGTGGATGACCGAATCTCCCGGGACGTAGTTCGCCAGCAGGAACCCGTGCCCCCTCACGGCGCGGCCAGGCCCTCGGCGCAGAGCGTCCGGTACCTGTCCACAGCCTGGGCGGGCGCGCCGTCGAACACCACCCGCCCTGCCTCAATTACCAGCACACGGTCCATGTCCAGGGCCAGCTCAAGGTCGTGCGTGGACATGAGGATCTGCTGATCCAGGCCATCAAGCGTGCGGCGCAGGAGTTCGCGGTTCCGCAGATCCAGCAGGGTGGACGGCTCATCGAGTACCAGCACCGTGGGGTCCACAGCCAGGACCGCGGCCAGGGCCATCAGCTGGCGTTCCCCGCCAGAGAGCTCATAGATGCTCTGGTCCGCGAGGCCGAGCAGCCCGAACCGCTCCAGCGCTGCCTCAGCGAGGCGCCGCCGCTCGGCACCGTTGCGCACGGAGCGGCGGAGGGAGAGTTCAACATCTTCCCGGCCAGTCGGCATGACCAGCTGGGACAGGGGGTCGGTGAAGACAAACCCAACGTTCCGCCGGACCGCCCGGACCGCCCGGACGGTGTCGTCGCCGTCCACCGCCACGGTGCCGGAGCTGGGCTGGACCAGGCCGTTGACCAGTCGCAGCAGCGTTGACTTGCCTGACCCGTTGGCTCCGATCACACCGATGCGCCGTTCCGTCAGCTCCAGCGTGACGCCGTGGAGCAGTGTCTTCGGCTCCGGCTTGCTGTCTACGGCTACGGCGACAGAGGCCTGCCGGATGGAAATAGTTGGCATGTCAGTCTTAGCGGTTGATCCGCTTCACGCGGCGGACCAGTACGTCGGGAAAGGCCCGGTGGAGGGCCACGGCAATCACGGCGGCGAGGATGTTCTTGATGACGTCTCCGGGGTAGAAGACCAGGTCCGCCATGAATGCCTGGCCTAGGCCCGTCTTGGTGTTGATTGCAATGCCGGCGACTCCCAGGGAGTGCACCACGACGATGCTGGTCACCATCGCAGCCAGGAAGAACCAGAGTGCCCGGGCGCGCTTGGTGCGCCGGATGACCACCGTGGCGAGCCAGCCGACCAGTGCCGCGGCTATGGGGAAGGCGATGATGTAGCCCGCAGACGGTCCGGCGAGGATGCCCAGGCCGGACCGTCCCTGGCTGAAAATCGGCAATCCGGCCAGCCCAAGCAGGGTGTAGAGGCCGACGGCGGCGAAGCCTCGTGCGGGGCCCAGCATCAGGCCGGTGAGCATTACCGCGAGGGTCTGGAAAGTGATGGGGATGCCGAAGACGTTTGCCGCGATGCCCGGAACCAGCGCGGAGCCCGCGACGAGGGCGGCGAAGACGGCGATAAGTCCAAGGTCGGTGGCGTTCCAGCGGCGGCGGACGGGGGAGGCCGTGCCGTCAACGGCGGTGTCAGTCTGGCTCATGGAAATCCTGTCGGGGTTGTACAAGCAAAGCATGGGGTGTTCCTGACGTTACCGTCCGCCGTCGGAGTCCATTTTGTAGGGGATCCACTAAACGGGAAGCCCTGTTGTGATGGCAAGGCACAAAGGCCCGTGCCGGGCCCGCACCAGGGCGGCCGCGCACCGCTTCGCATTGGGGGCAACCGCCGCGGTTATGGGGTGAAGCTGCGGCCGGTAGACTTGTATAGGCCGTTCTCCGGCCTCTCTGCCCGGTTCCTTCCAGACTTCATTCGTGGGGCTGCGGCGTTCCCTGTTGTGAAAGGCCTTACCTGCTTTGATTACTGTCCAGGATCTTGAACTGCGCGCCGGCGCCCGGCTCCTTATGGACCAGGTGAGCTTCCGCATCGACAAGGGAGACAAAATCGGCCTCGTGGGCCGGAACGGTGCAGGCAAGACCACCCTCACGCGTGTCCTCGCCGGCGAAGGGCTTCCCGCGGCGGGCAAGGTGACCCGCACCGGCGAAATCGGCTACCTGCCCCAGGACCCCCGCACCCCGGACATGGAGCAGCTCGCCCGGGACCGGATCCTGTCCGTCCGCGGCCTGGACATCGCCGTCGGCAAGCTCCGCGTTGCCCACGAAGAGATGGCCAGCGAGGACGCCAACATCCAGCGCAAGGCAATGAACCGCTATGACCGGCTGGAATCGGAATTCCTGGCCGCCGGCGGCTACGCGGCCGAGGCCGAGGCAGCGGCGATCTGCTCCAACCTCGCCCTGCCGGACCGGCTGCTGAACCAGCCGCTCAAGACACTCTCCGGTGGCCAGCGCCGCCGCGTGGAGCTTGCACGCATCCTGTACTCCGATGCCGAGACCATGCTCCTCGATGAGCCCACCAACCACCTCGACGCCGATTCAATCGCCTGGCTGCGTGACTTCCTGAAAAACCACCAGGGCGGACTGATCGTGATCAGCCACGACACCGAACTGCTCGAGGCCACCGTTAACAAGGTCTTCCTGCTGGACGCGAACCGCGCCCAGATTGACTTCTACAACATGGACTGGAAGCGCTACCTCACCCAGCGCGAGACCGATGAGCGCGCCCGCAAGCGCGAACGCGCCAACGCTGAAAAGAAGGCCCAGGTCCTGTTCGACCAGGCCAACAAGATGCGCGCCAAGGCCACCAAGGCCGTTGCCGCGCAGAACATGGCCAAGCGCGCCGAACGCCTGCTCAGCGGGCTGGAGGCCGTCCGCGAAAACGACCGCGTGGCAGCCCTCCGGTTCCCCGACCCGTCGCCCTGCGGCAGGACCCCGCTTACCGCCGAAGGCCTCAGCAAGTCCTATGGTTCGCTGGAGATCTTCACGGACGTCGACCTGGCCATCGACCGCGGTTCCAAGGTGGTCATCCTGGGGCTCAACGGCGCCGGCAAGACCCCCCTCCTGCGGATGCTCGCCGGCGTGGACAAGCCGGATACCGGCGACGTCATTGCCGGGCACGGCCTGAAGGTTGGCTACTATGCCCAGGAACACGAAACGCTCGACGTCGACCGCACCGTCCTCGAGAACATGCGCTCCTCCGCGCCGGACATGAAGGACGCCGAAGTCCGCGGCATCCTCGGCTCGTTCCTCTTCTCGGGCGACGACGTCGACAAGCCCGCCGGCGTGCTCTCCGGCGGTGAAAAGACCCGCCTTGCCCTGGCCACCATCGTGGCCTCCAGCGCCAACGTGCTCCTCCTCGACGAGCCCACCAACAACCTGGACCCCGCCAGCCGCGCCGAAATCCTCGGTGCCCTGCGGAACTACTCCGGCGCCGTCGTCCTGGTGAGCCACGACGAAGGTGCAGTCGAAGCACTCAATCCTGAGCGCGTCGTGCTCCTGCCCGACGGCATCGAGGACCACTGGAACGAAGACTACCTGGACCTGATTACGCTGGCTTAGTCGCCTCGGATCCGAGCGCTGTGGTTGCGTACGCTCCGCAGCGCCGGTGATTTCCCGCGTGGTCGCTCGTTCGGTGGTTGCGTACGCTCCGCAGCGCGCGTGATTTCCCGCTTGCTGGCTCGTTCCTCGCCTCTGACGCAAGCTACATAAATCACCCGCACTACTGCGCTCGTGCGCCCGTCACCTTCCAGCGCTGGTTCCGTTGTCAGCGGACCCCTCAGATCTCGGTCCGCGCGGGCATACCTGATACTGTCCTGATTCTCTTGGGGTGGCCTACTGGGGCTACACCGCTTACTTCCTGGCCTGTGTGTTCCAGGACGAAGTCCCGGGGGGGCGCGGCGGATCTTCCCTGTTCCCAGCTGGTCCGCGACGAGCCACGGGCTGGCACTGGCGGCCGGTACGGGACTCAGCCCCGCACCTGGCGGAAATAGGTACTAGCGGAGCGGCGTGGGTGATTTATGTAGCGTGCCTGAGGTGTGGGCCCACGCCGTCCGGGTTCCCTGGCCGAGCTTGCGAGGTTAGGGGGACGGTGGGGCGAACGAGCCAGCACGCGGGAAATCACCCGCGTTGCGCAGCGAACGCAACCGACGGGGCGAGAGCAACCGACCGCGAAACTGGACTCCGTCAGTAGCCCTGGGCGTCGAGGAGGGCGTCTTCTTCTTCCTCGGCGGTCGGATGCTTGCGTTTGCGCGGGGCCGGCGTTCGACGGCGGGCTGCAGCCGCGGCTGAGTGCACCGGGCTGCCCGAATCGCTGGCGCCGTCATCCTCGGCGTCGATCGCGGCGTTTCGGGCCTGTTGCCTGGCGGCGTAGCCGAAGCCCACGAACATAAGCACTCCGAAGGCAAACCACTGCAGGGAGTACGAGAGGTGCGTGCCTTCCTCCGTGGCTGGCATGGGGAACGGGAAGGGCTTCTCCGCTGCGGCAGGAGTTTCCGACGCGAGCTGGCCATACGCTCCCGTCAGGACGGGGTAGCCGAGCTCCTGTGCGTAGACGGGCAGGTCAATCGACGCAAGCTGGCCATCAGGGGCGCCGCGCTGCAGCGTGGGTTCACCGGCCTTCAGGCGGACGACGGCGGTCACGTCACCTGCGGGCGGGGCCGGGATCGAGTCGGGGCGGCCAGGATTGTTGTTGCCGATGGGCAGCCATCCGCGGTCGATCACCACCGTCTCGCCGGACTCCAGTTTGAATGGCACCACCACTTCGTAGCCGGGCTGCCCGTTCAACGGCCTGTTGCGGACAATCCGCTGGCCGGCGGCGTCGTAGGAACCTTTGAGTTCAACCTGCGTCCATTCCTTCTCGGGCTCCAGGTTGTTGAACTCATCCTTGACCGAAGCGAACGGGACTGGCGTGGCCGAGTAGTTGGTGACTACTCGGTTGATCTCCGCGAGCGTTTCGGCGCGGCGGTCCATCTGCCAGCGGCCGAGGAACACACACGCCGTGGCAAAGATGGCGGCCAGCAGCAGATATCCAAGCCACTTGCTGGAAAAGAGGAAGCGGTACATTCAGCCTTCCTGTCCCTGCTGTGCGGAACCGATCCCGGAAGCTGTTTCCAGCGGCACCGTTTCCTTCCACAGCCCGCGGGTCTGGAGGTAGTCCTCCAGCCAGTCGCGGTGGTCGCCGCAGGCCAGCCAGATCTTGCGCCGCTCGGGCGTGTGGATTTTTGGGTTGTTCCAGAGGAGCTGCCAGGAAGCCTCAGAGCGGCAGGCTTTCCGGGAGCACATGGCAGCTGCGGCCGGCGGGGGACCGGGAG
>JBKKDH010000448.1:0-3921 GCA_046708445.1 Arthrobacter sp. | reverse complement strand
TTGTATCCGTCCCTCTGGGGAGAGACTCAGAACGTCCCGGCATCGACGACAAAGCGATACCGGACATCACTGGCAAGGACCCGGTCAAAGGCGTCGTTGATCTTGCTCGCCGGAATGACCTCCACGTCGGCCCCGAGTCCGTGGGCAGCGCAGAAGTGGAGCATTTCCTGCGTCTGCCGGATGCCGCCCATTTTGGAACCGGCCAGGCTTCGGCGGAAGCTGGCCAGTGACCAGGCACGTTGGGACAGGGGCTGCGGAGGCAGCCCCACGAGAACCATCGTGCCGTCCAAGGCAAGCAGGGAAAGGAACCCATCGATGTCGATATCGGCGGAGACCGTATTGATGATCAGATCGAAGTAGCCTTGCAAGATGTCGAAGGTGACAGGGTCGGACGTGGCGTAGTAACTTTCGGCCCCCAGACGCAGCGCGTCGTCCTGCTTCTTGAGTGACTGGCTTAGCACCGTGACCTCAGCGCCCAGGGCGGCCGCGATCTTAACGCCCATGTGTCCGAGCCCGCCCATGCCGATGATGGCCACCCGAGTCCCCCGTCCGACGCTCCAATTGCGCAGCGGCGAATACATAGTGATACCGGCGCACAGCAGCGGTGCTGCAACCTCAAGCGATATGCCCTCGGGTATTCGCAGAACATAGTTCTCGTCCACTACGATGCTCGTACTGTAGCCGCCGGCCGTCGGCAGGCCGTCCCGGCCCACTGAGTTGTAGGTGCTGGTGGAACCGGCCAAACAGTGCTGTTCCTCACCGGCGCGGCAGTTCGGGCATTCACGGCAGGAATCCACGAAGCAGCCGACCCCCACCCGATCGCCCGGCGAATAGCCCGTCACCCTGCCACCGACAGCCTCGACGATGCCGGAAATCTCATGCCCTGCAACAACCGGGAAACTGACTCCCGCCCAGTCACCTCGTGCTGTATGGATGTCGGAATGGCAGATCCCCACGAATTTGATCGCTATCCGTACATCGAACGCGCCGAGCTCGCGCCGTTCAATGGTTCCCGGCCGGAGCGGTGCTGTGGCTGATGTGGCGATATAGGCCTTGGCAATGGTGGTCAAGCTTCTACTCCTAAGTTTCACGGGTGTCTTGGCTCCCGCGGTACCCGGAATCCGTGGCAAAATCCAGGCCGCGTCAGTGACGCATCAGTGATCATGGAACCGAGACGAATCCGAGGGACTTGTCCACGACGTTGTCCAGTGGTTCGCCGTTGCAGTACCGTTTCAGGTTCTCCACAAAGAGCTTGCCGAGGTCATCGAGATAGTCTTCGGTGTCACCGCTCATGTGCGGGGTGATGATGACGTTCTCCAGACTCCACAGCGGGTGCCCCTCCGGCAGGGGTTCCGGGTGGACAACGTCCAGGGCCGCAGCTGCAATGGTTCCTGAGTTCAGCGCGTCAGTCAGCGCTGTGGTATCCACCAGCTGGCCGCGTCCGACGTTGATGAGCTGCGCTGAAGGCTTCATTGCGGCAAGAACTTCGGCGCCGACCAGTCCGGTGGTGTCGGTGGTTAGGGGTGCTGCCAGCACGACGTAGTCATAGTCGTGAACCTCAGCAGCGAGCTCACGGGACGAGTGGATCTTGTCGAAGTCCCCGTCCCCTGCACGGGATTGCCTTCCGGCACCGTCCACTTCCATACCCACGGCGCGGAATAAACGCGAAATCTCCCGACCGATGGACCCGGTGCCCACCACCAGCGCACGCTGGCCTTGGATCTTGCGGGTGATCCGATGCTGCCAGCGTTGTTGCTGCTTCAACCGGTAGGAGCCCTGGGAGTCCTTTGCCATGTCCAGGACAAAGCCGAGCGCGAACTCAGCGATGGCAGTGCTGAGGACCCCGCGGGAGTTCGTGTAGGTCACATCACTGTGGATCAGCTCGTCAAAAAGGAGCTGGCTGACGCCTGCCGCCGTGACATGGATCCACTTCAGGGAGGAGGCAGCGCCCCAGTTCTCCTTGAGCGCCGGTGAGAACGAGTGCCACTGGTAGAGCACGTCGGCGCCGTCCATAGCCTCCGCCAGACCGTCCGCTTTGGTCAGCCTGACCTCGGCGAGCTCCTCGACCTCTGCCAGTCGCGGCGGCAGCGCCTCCCGGTAAAGGGCGGCAACGACGGGCCGCTTGCGTTCGGGGACTGTCATGGCGACGTCGGTGCTGCCGCCAGCTCGCTTGCCGCGCCGGCGCCAACCGCATCAAGGACGTCAATCGCGGCCAGGACCGCCGCCGTGAACTCCGACGTCGACGACGGTCCCCCGACGTCTCGGGTGCCCAGGCCCTCCCGGAGGACAGACTCGAAGGCCAACTGGAGATGCTCAGCAGCATCAGGGTGGCCCAGGTGCTGGAGCATCATTGCACCGGACCAGATCTGGCCCACAGGGTTTGCCAGTCCTTTGCCCGCGATGTCCGGGGCCGATCCGTGGACGGGTTCGAAGAGGGACGGGAAATCACCTTCGGGATTCAGGTTGGCGCTGGGGGCTACGCCGATGGAGCCTGTAACGGAGCTGCCCAGGTCCGAAAGGATGTCGCCAAGCAGGTTGGACGCAACGATGACATCAAAAGTCCAGGGCTTCAGGACCAGGTGCGCAGCCAGCGCGTCCACCAGTTCGCTGGTGAGCGTCACATCAGGGTAGAGACGAGTGGTTTCTTCTACCACCTCGTCCCAGAACGGCATGGTGTGGATGATGCCGTTGCTCTTGGTGGCCGAGGTCAGGTGGCCAGTCCGGGACGATGCGAGGGAGGCGGCATAGTGGGCGGCCCGGGATACTCCCAGACGGGTAAAAATGGTTTCCTGGACCGCGGTTTCGTGCGGCAGGCCGCGGTAGGCGCGGCCTCCGACCTCCGAGTATTCCCCTTCGTTGTTTTCACGCACGATGAGGATATCGATCGGTTCCTTGGACGCCAGGGGCGACTTCACGCCGTCGAGCGTTTTCACCGGACGCAGGTTGATGTACTGCTGGAATGCTCGGCGGATGGGGATCAACAGTCCCCAGAGCGATTCAGCATCCGGGACGTCCGGGGAACCGACGGCGCCCAGGAAGATGGCATCGTGCTGCGCCAACTGTTCGAGCCCGTCCACGGGCATCATGCGCCCGTGCCGGGCGTAGTAGTCCGAGCCCCAGCCGAAATAGGTGAACTCGAGGCTCAGGGCATGGAGTTCAGCGATGCGTTCGAGGCATTCGATGGCTGCCGGGACAACTTCCTTGGCGATACCGTCGCCCGCGATCACCGCGATTTTGTGGGTGGTCATGATGCGTTCCGTTCTGAAGTGCCTGTCAGCTGCTTCCAGCGGGTATCTGACGCCGCCAATTTGATGATGGTGCTCTTGGGTTCGGTCATCTCACGTACTGCGTGCTTGACACCTTCCCTGCCCACGCCGGATTTCTTAAAACCACCGAAGGGCATTGAATCAATTCGGACGTCGCTGGTTTCATTAATGACAACGGCGCCTACGTGCAACCGGTCGGCGATGGCCATGGCAAGGTCGATGGATCGTGTGAAGATACCTGCTTGGAGACCGTAATCGGAGCTGTTGGCCGCAAAAATGGCGTCCTGGGCTTCGATGAACGGCAGGATGCTGACAACTGGCCCGAACACTTCCTCCCGGATCACCCGGCTTTCCGAGGGCACATCGGTCAGGACGGTGGGTTCGTAGTAGGCGTTCCGGCGTTTGCCTCCGGCATGAACGGTGGCGCCTGCAGCCTTCGCTTCCTCCACCCATTCCTCGACCCGCCGGGCCTCGTCCTCCGAAATGAGGGGCCCGACGTCGGTGTTCCGGTCGAGCTTGGACCCGGTCCTGAGTGCCTTGGTGCCTGCGATGACGCGTTCGAGGACTTGCTCGAAGAGCGAGATGTGGACGTACACGCGCTGCACGGACAGGCAGTTCTGGCCTGCAACGCCGAACGCTCCGGCCACAATCGCCT
>JBKKDH010000447.1:0-4009 GCA_046708445.1 Arthrobacter sp. | reverse complement strand
GTGCCGGTGGGCGTGTATTCGTCTTCGCCGGCGCCGAAGTGGCCGGAGGTTTGAGTCGTATCGCTCATTGCACTTTCCTTAGTGGTCATCTGCCGGCGTCCCGGCTACTGCTGTGAAGTTCGTGCGGAAATCCGCGAGGGGCAAAGGCTGCCCACTGAGTCTGATTGCATCCTGGACGTGCCCTGCCAGCGCAGCGCGGATTTCCATTCCCGCCCTGTCCATTGAAGCACGCCCGGTTTCGCCGGGATTGCGGCTTAGCGTCAGGGCATTGCCGAAGCTGACATGGAACCGCCGCCCCGGCCTGGGAACAGTGTCCAGGTGTTCGTCGCCGGTCCGTGTGCCCAGGATGGCGACCGGTACTACCGGCGCCCCTGAATTGAGTGCCAGCCAGGCCACGCCATTGTTGATGTCCGTTGCCTGGCCGCTCCCCCGGGTACCTTCCGGAAGAATCCCGACGCAACGGCCGGCGTCGAGCACGTCCTTGCAGAGCAGCAGTGCCGCACGGTCGCCGGAACGGTCCACGGGAAGCTGGCCGGACGCACGCAGGACCCGGCCGAGGAAACCTTTGAACATCTCTTTCTTGACCAGGATGTGCATCGGCCGCGGCGACGCGCCGAACATCACCGGCCCGTCCAGGAAACTGATGTGGTTGCCGGCAAAGATCACCGGTCCGCCGGTAGGAACGTTGGCCCGGCCGGTCACCGAGGTGCGGTACACGGCATGGTCCAGGATCCAGCCGACCGGCCGGCTCCAGGCCATGGTCCAGGCGGCGGGAGGCTTCGTGCCGCCGTCAGTCACGGTTGAGGACCTTGGTGACGATCACGAGGGCGGCGTCCACGGTTGCTTCGAAGTCCAAATCCGAGGAATCGAGGGTCACCACGCCATCGGCGGCCTGGGTGAAATTCACCACCGTGGAATCCCTGGCGTCGCGGTGAATGACCTGGGCAGCAAGCTGCTCGGCGTTCTGCGTACCACCGAGCTGGATCCCGCGGCGGCGAAGCCTGGCTTCCTCGCTGGCAGTCAGCAACATCCGGACTTCTGCCCCGGGCGCGACGACGGTAGTGATGTCCCTGCCCTCCACCACCATCCGGCGGAGGTGCTTTTCAATCAGCTCGCGCTGGCGGCGGATCAGCTCGGTCCGCGCGCCCAGTGTTGTGGCCACGGCACTGACAGCTGACGAAATGGCAGGCTCGCGGATGGCGTCGGCAACGTCGACGCCATCCACCCGCACGTAATCCTCGTGCGGGCTGGTGCTCAGTTCCAGCACAAGGTCCCGTGCTGCCTGCTCCACCGCCGCGGCGTCGTTGAGGTCGACTCCGGTGTTCACGCAGAACCACGTCAGCGCCCGGTACATGGCTCCGGTATCCAAATAGGCAAGCCGCAGCCTGCGCGCAACTTCCTTGCTCACGCTGGACTTGCCCGAGCCTGACGGGCCATCGATGGCCACCACGAGGGGCCGGCCCACGCGCAGGGCGGGCAGGGTGTCGAGGAGTTCCTGTGTCATTACTGCAGTACCCGCCATCCGCGGTCGTTGAGTGCTTCGATCAGGTGGTCGTGTTTGTTGGGCAGGACCGAGAGCTCCACCATGCCAACGTTCTGGCCGGACGAGTGATCCAGCCGGAGGTCCTCAACATTCACGCCGATCTCCCCTATCTCGGTGAGGAGAAGGGCGATCTGGCCCGGCTTGTCGTCCACCAGGACGGTGAGCCAGGAGTAAGCCTGCGGCGGGCCGCCGTGTTTACCGGGAATGCGTGCCTGGCCCGCGTTGCCTTCGCTGATCAGCTGGGCGAGATCCAGCCGGGCTCCCGGTGCGCCCGGCGCCTCCAGCGTTCCGATGAGGCGGTTCAGGTCCTCGCGGACGCCGTAGAGGATCTCCACTACTTTCCGGGCGTTGCCGCCCAGGATCTGCACCCACAGGGTGGGGTCGCTCGCGGCGATCCGCGTGACGTCCCGCAGGCCGTTGCCGGCAAGCGAAAGTGCGTGCAGCGGCGTTCCCTGCAGGCGGCTGGCCAGCAGCGAGGACATCACCTGCGGCAGGTGCGAGACGAGGGCCACTGCCTCATCATGTTCGTCTGCCGTGAACTGGGACACAACGGCCCCCAGGTCCGAGGCCAGGGCCCGCGCCACCCGGGTGGCTTCGGCCGAGGACTCTTCCGACGGGCAAACCACCCAGGGCATGGACGTGAACAGTTCTCCCCGGGCCGCAACGGGCCCGGACTTTTCCCGGCCGGCCATGGGGTGGCTGCCGACGTAGCGCGAAAGGTCCGCGCCACGGGCGCGCAGGTCGGCAAGGATGTCAGCCTTAACGCTGGCAATGTCGACCACCACGGATTCCGGGTACTCCGCCAGTGCGCCCGCGACAACCTCAGCGGTTACATCCGGTGGTGCCGCCACGACCACCAGTTCCGGTGCCGTGCCCCCAAGTTCCGCCAGCGGCAGCCCCGCCCCAATGTCGACGGCGACTGCCTGGTTGGTGGGCGACGGGTCAGAGAGGTAAACGGGCACGGCGCGGCCACGCAGTCCCAGCCCGATGCTGGCGCCGAGCAGTCCCGTGCCGATCACCACGACCGGTCCGTTCAGGTGTCCGCGGCCGTACGTACGAAATGCGGACATGCGTCAGAGCCCTACGGATGCCAGCAGGTGGCCGACTTCCTGCTTGCCCAGGTTCCGGATACTGCCCTGTCGCTGGTCGCCCAGGCCGATGGGTCCGACCTTGACGCGCACCAGGCGCAGGACGGGGAAGCCCACGGCATCGAACAAACGCCGGACAATCCGGTTCTTGCCCGAGTGCAGCACGACCTCGATGAGCACGTGGCCGGGGGTGGAGTCCACCAGCTTGAAGGAGGCCACGGAGGCGAAGCCGTCCTCAAGCTCCACGCCTTCCCTGAGCTGGGCGCCGATTCCCTGCGGGAACGGTCCACGGACCTGCACCAGGTAGGTCTTGGGGACCTCGTAGGACGGGTGCGTCAGGCGGTTGGCCAGTTCGCCGTCGTTCGTGAGCAGCAGCAGCCCTTCGGTGGCGACGTCCAGCCGGCCCACGTGGAACAGGCGTTCGCCCTGGTGGGTCTTCCGCACGAAATCGCTGATGCAGGGGCGGCCGTCGGGGTCTTCCATGGTGGACACGACACCCTTGGGCTTGTTGAAGACCATGTAGACGAGGTTCTCGTCCAGTTGGATGCGGAGTCCGTCCACGTGGATGACAGCGGTTTTGGGGTCCACCCGGACACCCAGCTCGGTGACTACCTGGCCATCGACCTCGACGCGGCCCTCGGTGATCATCTCCTCGCAGACCCGTCGCGACGCGACGCCGGCCTGGGCCATGACCTTCTGCAGGCGGATGCCGTCGGCGTCGTGCAGTTCAGACTGCGGGACGTCGCCACGGGGACCGCGCTTGCGTGAAGGCTTCCGAACGGGGCCAAGGTTCTGTCCGAACCGTTCACTGCCGAACGCGCGGGATGCCGCCGCGCCCGGCTTGCCGGTGCGTGGTTTGGGCTTGAGCGCGCCAGGAGTGCCGGGAGCCTTCTTGGCGCCAGGCTTGCGGGCAGCAGGCTTCCGCGATGCGGGGGCGGCGGCCGGCTTCCAGCCGGAGGCGTCGCGGGCAGGCTGGCCTGCGGGTGCCTCGTCGGGATCGACAAAGCGTTCCTCGCGGGGCTTGGGTGCCTTGTGGGGGCGGTCTCCGCCGCCGAACCCGGCATTGCGCTTTCCGGCGGCGCCGCGGAAACCGCCGCCCGCTGCGCCTTGTGATGAATTGCGTCCTGAACCGTTACGTCCTGAACTGTTACGTGGTGAACCCTGGCGTCCCGCCTGTGTCATGACCCGTTCCTTCGATATTTTGACCGGCACGTTGTCCAAGAACAACACTAGCCAGCCGTGCAGAATAAATCTGCCCTGATGAATACTCTTGTGCGCAGGCAGGATGCCCCGCCTACATTCTTCCGGCGTCGTAGAACTCCTCGATGCCTTCCAGTCCCGGAAGATGGGGTGAAAGCTGAGGCAACTCAGCCACGGA
>JBKKDH010000446.1:0-4883 GCA_046708445.1 Arthrobacter sp. | reverse complement strand
TGTGGTGCTTTCACGTTGCGGGCTTCTTCCACTTCAGTACCAGATCTGGTTCATTCGGGCGGCCATCACCAGGGCGGTCACCCCGACGGCGGCCAGGACAAAGTTGCTCCAGCGGGTCCGTTCCAGGATGGACCAGTAGACGGCTGCCGGCGGCAGCAGCATGGCTGTGCCCAGGTAGCCCCAGAACTCCCAGGCTTCGCCCGCGATGGGTTCGCCGGCTATCACCCTGGCGATGGAGCCCACAAGGTAGACCACGAGGGCCAGTTCGACGGCGGCCACGGACAGGATGGTGAGGTCGTTGGGGGCTTTCTTGAGGATCCCCGCCACCAGGCAGATGCCGCTGGAGAGGAGGCCGACAGCCAGGATGATATAGAAATACGCGTCCATGCCTAGGACTCCCGGGCGCCTCTGCCGGGCGCGAACACCAGCACGGGTTTGGCAAAGTTGCCCGAATCCGCGAGGAGCGCCACGAGGCTGCCATCAGGGGCAAAGGCGGCGGCCGGACGATCAGTGGTGGCAGCCTCGGGGCTGCCTGTTTCGGCGCCGGCGGCGATCCTGCGGCCGAAGGAGATCTCCGTGGTTTCCTCGGCGGTGAGTTCCCTGTTGGGCATCAGGGCCCTGGCGGCCTGGGACATCTCCAGGACCTGGAGTTCCTCGGCCAACTGTTCCAGGGTCCGTGCCTGCTCCAGCGAGTAGGGGCCAACGTGGGTGCGGCGGAGCGCCGTCAGGTGCCCGCCAACGCCCAGGGCGTTTCCCAGGTCCCTGGCAAGGGCACGGATGTACGTGCCGGAGGAGCACTCCACGGTGACGTCGATGTCCACTACTGCGGAATCTTCCGGCTGGGGGCCGCGTTCCCGGCTGATGCTGTGCACTTCGAAGCGGTGGATAGTGACGGGGCGGGCAGCCAGTTTCACCTCTTCGCCGGAGCGGACCCGGGCGTACGCCCGTTCGCCGTTGACCTTGATGGCGCTGACGCTGCTGGGTACCTGCTGGATCAGCCCCGTGAGGGCCGCGACGCCGTCGTGAATGGCCTCGTCGGTAACCGCGGCAGCGCTGGTGGAGGCAACGACCTCGCCCTCGGCGTCGTCGGTGATGGTTGACTGGCCCAGCCGGATGGTGGCCGTGTACGTCTTCGAGGTGCCCACAATGTAGGTGAGCAGGCGGGTGGCCTTGTTGATGCCGACCACCAGGACACCCGTGGCCATGGGATCCAGCGTTCCTGCATGCCCCACTTTCCGGGTTCCGGCGATGCGCCGCATCCGACCAACCTCATCATGGCTGGTCCATCCCTGCGGTTTGTCGACTATCACCAGTCCAGAAAGCACGCCTCCCAGTATATCGGCGCCGACGGCGGCCCCTGCCCACACTCCCCGGTGCTGCACACGATCCGGGACTGTCCACCCGCCTGTCCTGCCCATGATCCGGGCCACGATCCGGGCCACGGCTAGGATGGCAACCATGCCTGAGCTTGCCGCGCATGCGCGTGACGTCCCCGTCAACCAGATCCGCGAAATCACCGAGGCCGCCTGGCGTACTCCGGGCGCCATCATCCTGAGCATCGGCGAACCGGGCTTCGCACTCCCCCGCCACGTCCTGGAGGCCGGAATGGCATGCCTGGACAGGGATGAGACCAACTACACACCCAACGCCGGCATTCCGGCGCTCCGTGAAGCGTTTGCTGCCAGGTTCAGCGACGGCGCCGGCCTCAGCCACGGCATCGGGGCCGAGCGGGTGTACGTGGTGGACGGCGCGCAGCAGGGCCTGCACCTTGCCATGAGCCTGCTGCTCTCCCCCGGCGATGAGATCCTGATCCCCAATCCCGGCTATCCAACGTTCGCCATGACCAGCCGGCTCCTCAGTGCGGTCCCGGTGGGGTACCCACTGTATCCGGAGGAGGACTTCCAGCCGCGGATCCAGGACATCGAGGCCCTCATCACGGACCGGACCCGGGTGCTCATGCTGAATTCGCCCTCCAATCCGCTGGGCGCGGTACTCGGCGAGGACCTGACCCGGCAGCTTGTGGACCTGGCCCGCAGGCACGACCTCTGGATCATCTCCGACGAATGTTATGAGGCCTTCACGTACGACGTGCCCCACGTCAGCCCGGCGCGGTTCGACAGCGATGTCCCCGGTGAGGCACGAGTCTTCACCTCGCTGACGCTGTCCAAGACGTATGGCCTGACCGGCCTCCGGATCGGGGCCCTGGTCTGCCCGCCCGGGCTTGAGCAGAAGATGAACAACGTGATGGAGGCCATTGTCTCCTGCGTTGCATCGCCGTCGCAGTATGCGGCCCTCGCGGCCCTCACCGGCCCGCAGGATTACGTCCGGCAGGCCCACGCCCATTACCGGGCCAACCGAGACGCTGCTTCTGCCGTCCTCGACGCCAAGGGGATCCCGTACCTGAGTGCGCAAGGGGCGTTCTATCTCTGGGCCGACGTGTCCCACGCGAGCGACGGCGATGTCCGCGGCTGGGTCCGGCGCTTCCTGGCCGGCTCCGGTGTGGCCCTGGCCCCGGGGACCGCCTTCGGCTCGATCGGCGAGGGCTGGGTGCGGATCGCGCTGTGCGGCGGTCTCGACGAGTTGGTGGAAGGTGTGGGCCGGTTGCCGGAGCGGGCACGGCTAACTCAGGAAACCTAACTGCGGCTGCCGGCCAGTGCCCCATCCAGCCAGGAGCGAAGCGCCGCCGCCGGTGCTGCCCCTGTCTGTCTGGCTACCACTTTTCCGCCGACGATGACCATCAGCGTGGGGATGGCCTGCACGTCAAACCGCCGGGAAAGCTGCGGTGACCGATCGACGTCCACCTTGACCAGCTTGATCCGGCCCGCCCGTTCCACCGCCAGCTTGTCCAGCACCGGGCTCACCATCCGGCACGAGCCGCACCAGGCAGCCCAGAAATCGATGAGCGCGGGAACCGTAGACTGTTCCGCGATCAACCCGAAGTTGTCATCGCGGGCGCTGACGATCCAAGGCAGGTCCAGCCCGCAACTGCCGCAGCGCGGATGACCGGCAGCAGCGGCGGGAACCCGGTTGGTCTTCCCGCAGTTGGGGCACTTGATGAGCGTTGGTTCCGGTGCGCCGGGCTCCACTGGGCACTCTGCTTTCCGGGTCAGTAGTCGGTGCGGTGCTTATTGCGCCGCCACGCGTCAAACGGGGCGTCCGACGCCGGCACGGCTGCCTGGGCGACCGGCAACAGTTCCGGCCGGGTGCCGCTGAAATAGTCGTAGAACACGGCGTCGTCGAAGCCTGCTGCGGCGGCACCGTGGCGGTCGGCGGCGAAATAGACACGGTCGATGCGGGCCCACAGGGCGGCCGCCAGGCACAGTGGGCACGGTTCACAGCTGGTGTAGAGGACAGCCCCGCGCAGATCAAACTTCGCGGTGGCCGCCGCAGCCGTGCGGATGGCCACGACTTCCGCGTGCGCCGTGGGGTCGTGGTCCCGGGTGACGCGGTTGATGCCTTCGTGGACGCGACCGTCCGCAGTGACCACCAGCGCGCCGAAGGGACCACCACCGTCGGCGACGTTCTTCACGGCCAGCTCAACGGCCTGTTCCAGGTATCGGGTGGCATCGTGGTTCTCGCTCGCCAGGGTCATAGCTAGATCCTAGCCACAGCACCCCGCCCGGACCATGTCCAACCAAAGTGCGTAACTAATGGGCCCCGGGCTCAAGGACTTCCTTGAGTTCCGGGGCCAGGGGTGCCGGACGCACGTATAGGTTACGCATTTGCGTCCGGCGCAAGGGCGCAGAGCCCTACTTGTGGCTGTCTTCGTCGAGTTCTTCGTCGTCGGTGAGGTCAAGGTCCTCTTCGTCGAAGTCGTCCTCGTCGATGTCCACGTCGGCGGGCACGTCCCGCTTGTAAGGATCGGCGTCGCCGGCGTGTTTGGCCTTCTCAGCCAAGGCAGCCACTTCAGCGTCGCGCTTCTTGGCTTCGCGAAGCAGCTCCTCCAGATTGGAGGCAACCACGGGAATCTGGTCGGCGACGAATTCGAGACTGGGAGTCAGCCGGACAGTAACGTTCCGGCCCACTTCCTGACGAAGCACACCTTTGGCTTTCTCAAGACCCTTGGCGGCGTCCGCCTGGACAGCCTGATCACCAAACACGGTGTAGTAGATGGTGGCGTGCTGCAGGTCGTTGGTCACCCGGGCATCGGTAATAGTGATGCCCTCAAGCCGGGGATCCTTAACCTTCCGGCCCAGGGCCTCGGCAACAACAACCTTAATCCGCTGCGCCAACTTGGCAGCCCGTGCGGGATCAGCCATGAACAACTCCTAAAAATTTGGGATGTACGACGGCGCGCTAGCGGCTCACGTACACACGTTGGGTTTTTGCCACGCACCAATGGCGAGTCTACGACTGACCCGCGTCGGATTTTTTCCGGCGGCCTGGGAGTGGCATCGGGCCTGCCGAAGCTGGGCGACAAGGGATCGCAGATCCCATGCCGCCCAGCGTAGGGGCGGGGCCCCCGGAAAAATACAGGCCCCCCCGCCCGGCAACCTACAACACGTTAGACGCGCGGCTTTTCGCGCATCTCGAAGGTCTCGATGATGTCGCCCTCGGTGACGTCGTTGAACGAACCAAGGCCAATACCACATTCGAAGTCCGTGCGGACCTCGGTGGCGTCATCCTTGAAGCGCTTGAGCGTCTCAACGGTGAGGTTGTCACCGATGATCTTGCCGTCGCGGCTGATGCGGGCCTTCGTGTTGCGTCGGATGATGCCCGAGCGAACGATGGAACCGGCGATGTTTCCGAACTTGGAGGAGCGGAAGACTTCGCGGACCTCGGCGGTGCCCAGCTGGACCTCTTCGTACTCCGGCTTGAGCATGCCCTTGAGGGCCATCTCGATGTCATCAATTGCTGCGTAGATGACGGAGTAGAAGCGCATG